>CAMWUX010000192.1 GCA_947177605.1 uncultured Porphyromonadaceae bacterium | reverse complement strand
CCCCTGTAGCAGCCCTCATCGCCGACATACATAAATTCGCATTTTTCGACGACCTCGATCAGGCCTGTCAGCGCCTCTACGGCGCAGGCATCGACGCCCTTATCGCCGACGGCCGTGCCAAAGATGTAGTGGCAGCCCTCATCAAGCCCGAAGGTCTCAACTACGGCGGTCTGCCCAAAGGTCTGCTCAAATTCCACAGCTATCCTGAAGGCAACCGCACCCCGGTGGAGGAACAGCTCGTGGAAGGTGCGCAGACGGCCGCCAACTCCACCGGCACCGTCAACCTACACTTCACCGTGTCGGGCGCCCACCGCGAACTATTCGAGAAGAAACTCGCCGAAGCCATCCCGGCCATTGAGAAGGCCCGAGGCGTGAAATTCAACGTAAGCCTCTCGGAGCAGAAACCTTCGACCGACACCGTAGCCGCCAACCCCGACGGCACACCCTTCATCGAGGATGGCCGGATGCTCTTCCGCCCCGGCGGACACGGCGCCCTCATCCGCAACCTCAACGATATGGAGCAGGCAGTGGTATTCATAAAGAATATCGACAATGTAGTGCCCGACTCGCGCCGCGAAGCCACCATTAAATATAAGGAGATCATAGCCGGCTATCTCATGGAGCTCCACGACAAGATCGAGAGTTATCTGGTCGACCTCGCCGCCGGCAACTACACCCGCGGCTACCTACAGGATATGCTCCGCTTCCTCCAGAAGAAACTCGGCATCCACGACCGCCGCGTCGACGGCATGAACGATACCGAACTCGCCGTATACATCCACGAAAAACTGTGCCGTCCGCTGCGCGTATGCGGCATGGTGCGCAACGAAGGCGAGCCCGGCGGTGGCCCGTTCATAGCTTACAACCCCGACGGATCGGCTTCACCCCAGATTCTCGAGAGCACCCAGATCGACCCCGCCAACGCCGACTACGCACGTATGCTCCAGGGTGCC
Source organism: uncultured Porphyromonadaceae bacterium (assembly GCA_947177605.1). Classification (GTDB taxonomy): domain Bacteria; phylum Bacteroidota; class Bacteroidia; order Bacteroidales; family Muribaculaceae; genus Paramuribaculum. The sequence continues at coordinate 2,258 of CAMWUX010000192.1, read as the reverse complement.
ACACACTTCAACCCCGTAGACCTCGTATGCTACATAAAGGATCGCCACGGCAAGAAGTACGACCTACCCAAGTTTGTCGACCCCGATACCGGCTTCATCTCCTCCAAGTCATCACACGGCAAGGAGCTCCGCGCCATGGAGCTGCCGGGCCTCTGGAACGGCGCCATGTCGGACTGGAACACGGCCTTCGTCGAGGTCCCCATCGATACTTTCAATCCTGTCAAGACCGTCAACGATCTGCTACGCCCCGCACATCAGCAGTAATTCCATCGAAATTACAAATTGCACATTAAGCCCTCGCCGGAAAACCGTCGGGGGCTTACCATTGTTGTAATTATATATGGCAAAACGCGACGACATACAGCGACTTCACCGCGAGTGTTTCGGACACTCCCCCGAATACCTCGATATGTACTTCTCCCGTATCTACGCCGACGATACGGCTCTCATCCGCTATGCCGACGACCGCCCGGTGAGCACCCTTACCCTGAACGCCTACACTCTTCTCTTCCACGGTTCGCTTCTCCCCGTCACAGTCCTCACATCTGCCGCCACATCGCGCCACTACCGCGGGCGAGGATTCATGACCGAGCTCGTAAGCGAAGCGCTCCACACGGCCCGCGAGCGCGGTGATATGCTCGTGGCCATCGCTCCTCCTCGCCGATGGCTCTACTTCTTCTTCGACCGTCTCGGATTCTCAACCATATTCCTGTCCGACACCCGACGCTTTACGTCCTACCATCCCTTCCCGACCATACATTCGTACACTCCGCTACCCAATCCCTACGCGCCTGAAGTATTCGACGCACTCCATAGTTTCGAACTTGCGCGTCCGGGCGGTATAGTCCACACCCGGCGCCAGATCACGGACTATCTCGACAAACTCGCATTCGAACCGCAGGGATGCTTCGTAGCTGTAGGCCGCGAGGGAATCCCCGTAGCGGGTATGGCGTGGGCCACCTCGACCGACCAACTGGCTACAGTCCACGAAGCCATCGGTATCGACAATGACGCCGTAGACGGTGCTCTTCAGGCTCTTCGCCAACACTACGGCCACCGAGCCATCAGTTACCTTGCCCCCACATTCGGAGTCTCCGGCCGACACCTCTTCGCCCGCGGCATGGGACTTATCGTCAATCCTCTTATGGCTCTGCAGGCCATAGCCGAAGCCAACCCGCGGCTGCGCTCCAACATCCGGCTCTCCGACTCTGTATTACCCGACAACACCGGTTGGTACACCATAGCCGACGGTCATTGCGCCTTCTCCGTAGAGCCTCCTCACGGCGGCCGACCCGATCTCGATATCGACGTCGATACTCTTGCGCGCATACTCTTCTCCTCCCCCGCCATGAGCGAAGTGCTCGGAATCCCCACGCAACGCACCCATATTAGCCTTATTTAATACAGCTGGGCTGATATTCAGCCCAAATCAGACATAACTTTGCATCAGTAACCAACTGACAACCTTATGCCTGCCATTCTCTCATCTGATCTCATCTTCGCCACCGTCATGCAGCGTGGCCGTGTAGTAGCCGACGTGACCCTCCGCGGCATCACATCGCTCACCGACGTGCTCACCTCCACCCCCGGACTATCGCGCGGACTTGCTCGTATCAGCCTGCGCAACAGTTCGCAGGGTTGGTCGCACACCAGCACCGTGATGCTCGGCAACTGACACACTGCCCCCATCCGCTTGGCCATCACGCAGATTTTCGCTACATTTGCGATTATCTGTAAGTTTTGCCCATCATGAACCCACACCTTATACTGCTTTCGGCACTCGGAGCCTCGGCAACAATGCTTGCCTCCGAGCAACCTCGGCGCCCCAATGTGATCCTTCTCGTTGGCGATGACCTCGGCTACGGCGACCTCGAATGCTACGGCGCACACCACATCTCCACCCCCAATGCCAATCGTCTCGCCGCCGAAGGCCCCCGCTTCCCCAACTGCCACGCCACCGCCGCGACATCTACCCCTTCGCGCTACGGCCTTCTCACGGGCCAGTACGCATGGCGCCGCCCTGATACAGACGTAGCTCCCGGCGACTCCCGAGCCCTCATCCACCCCGACCAATACACCATCGCCGATATGTTTCGCGACTGCGGTTACACCACCGCTGCCATCGGCAAGTGGCACCTCGGCATAGGTGAAGTCACCGGCGCCCAGGACTGGAACGGACGCCTCACATGGACCCCGCGCGACATCGGATTCGACTATCACTACATTCAGGCCGCCACAGCCGACCGTGTACCCTGCGT
>CAMWUX010000191.1 GCA_947177605.1 uncultured Porphyromonadaceae bacterium | reverse complement strand
ACGCCCTACGAGATGTAGAGAGGTCTCGTGGGCCCGGAGTTGTGTACAAGAGACAGTTTTGAAGGCCTGATGGCTCTGCACTCCATATACCCCGACAACCGCTACTATGACTATGCCTACGACTGGGGCGAGAAATTCAACTGGGGTATGCGCCGCGACGATACAACCACCCGCAATGCCGACAACTACGCGTGCGGACAGACCTACATCGACCTTTACCGACTGACCCCCGAGCCAAAGATGCTCACCAAGACCAAGGCCAACGCCAATATGCTCATCAATACCCCGCAGGTCGACGACTGGACCTGGATCGACGCCATCCAGATGGGTATGCCCGTTCTTGCCAAACTCGGCAAGGAGACCGGCGACCAACGCTATTTCGACAAAGCTTGGGATATGTATGAATGGTCGCGCAACACACTTGCAGGCGGTCTCTACAATCCTAAAGACGGGCTGTGGTGGCGAGATGCCGACTTTGTGCCACCCTACAAGGAACCCAACGGTGAGGACTGCTACTGGAGCCGCGGTAACGGCTGGGTAGTAGCCGCTCTGGTAAAAGTTCTTGAGGAACTTCCCGCTGATGATCCGCACCGCAAAGATTATATAAATGACCTCAAGGCCATGTGTGAAGCTCTTGTAAAATGCCAGCGTGAGGACGGATTCTGGAACGTAAGTCTCCACGACGAGTCTAATTTCGGAGGAAAAGAGCTTACAGGAACAGCTCTCTTCGTATATGGTATGGCATGGGGTGTCAACAACGGTATCCTCGACCGCGCCAAGTATATGCCTGTGATCACAAAGGCGTGGAATGCGATGGTAAACGATGCCGTGCATCCCAACGGCTACCTCGGCTATGTTCAGGGCACCGGCAAGGAGCCTAAGGACGGTCAGCCCGTAGCCTACGACTCCAAACCTGACTTTGACGACTACGGTACCGGTTGCTTCCTTCTCGCCGGCTCGGAAGTATATAAACTTTAACCCTGATTTCTTCGTTATAAAAACGGCATCCCATGTAGCGGGACGCCGTTTTTTTATTACTTTTGCATCATGAAGAAGATCGAGCTGCGCCGTCAGGAAGTGAGCAGGTACATCACTCCATTGCGTGAAGGTGGGTCGTTGCCCGCCTTGGCTGAGGCTGACGACGGTTTCAAATACGTATTGAAATTCCGTGGCGGCGGCCACGGTGCCAAATCGCTCATTGCTGAATTTATAGGAGGAGAACTCGCCCGCGCGGCAGGACTGCGAGTGCCCGAACTGGTGTTTCTCGATGTAGACGAGGACTTCGGGCGCACCGAAGGCGACGAGGAAATTCAGGAACTTCTTCAGGCAAGCCGTGGCCTGAATCTCGGTCTTCACTATCTCTCCGGAGCATTGACATGGGATGTGGCAGTCAACACCATTGACCCCGTAACGGCCTCACAGATCGTATGGCTAGACAGTCTTCTGACCAATGTTGACCGCACGGCGCGTAACACAAATATGCTGCTGTGGAACGGTGACCTCTGGCTCATAGACCACGGTGCGACTCTCTATTTCCACCATTCATGGGACGGTTGGGAAAAAGCGGCCCTGAGTCCCTTCCCCTACATCAAGGATCATGCCCTGCTGCCGAGAGCGTCGCGCATGAACGAGGCCGATGCAGTGATGCACTCGCGCATTACGCCCGAAGTCATCGACGCAATTGTTGATGCCGTGCCCGAGGAATGGCTTATACAGGCATCGGCTGATATAACTCCCGATGAGCAACGACGCGTGTACCGCACATTCCTGAAAACCCGATTAAGTAACTCCGAAATCTTTACCGACCATGCAATCGAAGCCCGAAAAGCACTTATATGAATATGCCGTGGTGAGGTATGTGCCGCGTGTTGAACGCGAGGAATTCATCAACGTCGGGCTGATTATGATGTGCAAGCGCCGCCGGTGGATTAGAGTGCGCATGGTGTCAGATCTTCGCCGCGTGAAATCATTTGCACCTGCAACGGAAGACACACTGCTGACCCATCAGTTATCATCGTTTTCGGCAATCGCTTCAGGCAATGGCGATGCAATAGGCTCGCTCGAAGTTCACGAACGATTCAGATGGCTGACAGCCGTGAGAAGTGCATCCATACAGACATCAAGACCCCACCCGGGCAAATGCGATGATCTTGACGTAACGTTTGACCGCCTTTACCGAGAATTGATTGAAGCATAGACTGCTTCAAGCGCCCTGTTTACAATATCGTCATCAGGAACGAGACGGATCACCGACGGATCTTTCGACAGCCACAATAATTGTTTTTTTGCATATACGCGCGTATTCTTGGCTATGCGCGCTATCGCTGTGTCGCGGTCCATTGTGCCATCAATCATGGCGAACATTTCCTTATATCCGACAGTATTAAGAGAATTAAGATGACGCAGATGATACACCGAACGCGCCTCATCCTCAAGTCCGGCGTCAATCATGGCCTCGGTCCGGCGGTTAATGCGATCAAAAAGCTGCTCACGAGGATAGTCAATGGCGACTTTCACGATATTGAAATCGCGCTGTTTACTCTTGCCGGTCAGAAGAGACGAGCACGGAGCGCCAGCCTCAAGAGTAATCTCTATGGCGTGGATTAGACGCCGGCTGTTATTAAGATCGGCCCTTTCAAGATATTCAGGATCTATTTGCCGCAATTCCGATATGAGTGCATCATTACCACCGCGCTCATACAGAGCCTTGACTTTCTCCCTGATAGCTGTGGAGATAGTGGGAAGTTCGTCGATGCCTCGGGTCACAGCATCAATATACATCATCGAACCTCCGCACATCACCGCGATACTGTTTTTCTTCCACAACTCCGGAAGCAGCTTCATCACGTCGGACTCATATTGCGCGGCACTGTAATACGCGTCAAGAGGCAAAATTCCCACGAAATGATGATGCACGGCGGCAAGTTGCTCCGCCGAAGGTGCGGCTGTACCTATCGGCAATCCCATATATATTTGCCGCGAGTCGGCCGACACAATGTCACAGCCGATCTCGCGGGCTATATTTATTGCAAGGTCGGTCTTACCGCTTGCGGTGGGACCGGTAACTATCACAAGAGTCTTATCCACGCTCAGCAACGAGGCGGGCTATTTCAACTATCACTTTCACGGCTTTCTCCATCGAAGGGATCGGCACAAATTCATAGCGGCCATGGAAATTAAGTCCGCCGGCAAAGATATTGGGACAGGGTAATCCCTTGAAAGATAGC
>CAMWUX010000190.1 GCA_947177605.1 uncultured Porphyromonadaceae bacterium | reverse complement strand
CACACGGCCATTACCGACGGATCGTTGGAGATGAACGAGAATACAGGATTATTATCGGTAGCTCCGCCCGAAAGAGGCAGGGAGTTGGTTGCAGTCCAACCCTGTGCGGTAGAATATGTACCGTAGGGGCTTGCCGCAGCCTTACCGTCGTTGAGCGTATTCAGGTCGGCCGAAGTCACGTCGAGAGCGGTTCCGGGAGTGGGAGGTGTGACGGGATCGTCATCGCCGGGAGTGGAGGGCGTAGAGGGAGTACCGTCGGTCTTCACCACTACATTTTTCTGCTCCCATGTTCCGGCCTTGGAGGCGGTGGATGTGTAGTGGAAACCTATCTGAACATCCTTGCCGACGAAGGCTGAGAGGTCGATATCGCCTGAAGCCACGAGATCCCAACTCATAGATGAAGGATAGTTGGGTATAGTGAGCGTGGTCCATGTTGCAGAGCCAGCCTCGCGCACGGCAACGGTAGCTTCTTCCTTAGCCTTGTCGACGCTCGTGAAGAAGTTGATGGCCTGCTCAAACGAGAGGAATGCCGCGGGAGCACCCTTGAGCGAGATCATGGGTGAGATAAGCCAAGAATCGGCAGCCTTGTTTTCCTTGGAATCGCTTACATAAGCCGTGGCTATCATGTATTTATACTTGGAGTCGTGTTTCCACACATCGAAGCCGGGCGAAGTCACGGTCTCGATGGTAAACTGTCCCATGCCGGTTTCAAACGGCTCGGAAAAGATAGTACCGGTCACCGATCCGCCGGGGAGTTCCACGCCCTCGATAGCAAACGTACCGGCTGCGCCGGTGGTAGATATACCGGTGGTCGACAATACCTTGCCGAGATTACCCTGGAGAGTGATGGCTTTGCCGTAGTTTTCAGGATGATCGAGGAGATTGGCGGCTGTGCGGAGTGCCGAGCCCTGAGGCAGCTGCACTACCAGACACTGGCTGTAGTCCTTTACGTCGGGGGCGGCGGTAATGACAAGAGTGTTGTCCATCGAGACAGAGGCGGTAAACTCAATGTCAGCGTTGGATGCGACCTCGGCCACGCCCGGAGCAACGGCGCCCACGATGAAACCTGTGGTCCACACGTCGTTGGCTGCCGAACCGGCATTGATGATTTCGATTGCCTGATCTACGGTGTAGGGCACATCCTCGCTGCCCGGATTCTGGGTGGGATTGCCGAAGTTGATGCAGTCGTCGTCAGAGTTAAGGAGAAGCTGCCAGTCAGTACCGTAATATGAGAGAATACCCATCACGTCGCCGCGGCCCGAGGGAAGAGTGTGACCCCAGAAGTTGGAGTAACCGCTGGTGCGGACGATAAGCGTGGTGCCGTCGGCCAGCTTGAGGTTGCGGTTGGTGGTGATTTTCGAGCCTTCGGTGAAGGTCAGCGTGCCGCCGCCTTCAAACTCGCAGTCATTGATGCGCACAAACTGGCTCTGCAGGCGGCGCAGATTCTCGGGAGTGCTCGACTGCAGGTCGGCGCCGGTGATGGTGATCACGTCGATAGCGTCGGGCTCGGGCATACCGTTGAGCTGAATGTGCTCCTTGAAGAATTCAAAGGGCATGAATGTCGCTTCCCAACCATACTGCTCGGTGTAGTTAGGGAAGCCGAGCTGCTGCAGGCCGTTGTATTTGCCTATCCACATATCTGTGAGATCCACGAGAATCTCCTGACCGCGGCGGTACTGATTGTACATCGAGTTGGCGTTGATCGACATTGCGAGAGCGCCTGTCTCATCCTGAATCACGAGGCTCTTGTAGATGTTGCCCGAAGCGTCGGAGCTGACCACGCGGCCGCTGATGATCATGTGCTCGCCGCTCTCGGTGAGAGGTATCGAGGAAATCACCTCGTCGGTGTCAGGATTGCTCCAGATATAATTGCGGTCATCGCTCCAGAATCGTTCCTTGACCTCGGCGATGGTGGTGTTGGCCGTGATTGTGGCCACGGGAGCGGTGCTCACGGGCGTATCGAAGTCATCCTGACACGAAGTCAGCGACACCATACCCATGGCGAGCAGGCCGGTATATTTAAGGATATTTTTCATTGTTTATTCTGTAAGGAATTGGACAATATGTTTAGTCGACTTTCTCGTAAAGCACCGGAGCGGTAAACTCGGGATACTGTGCGACATCACTGGGGGCGATATTGGTATAGGTGCCTGATCTCACCACATTGCAGGTAGTGTTGAGGGTATTGACGATTGCGGCAGAGCCATCGGCATTGAAACTAACTCCCCATACGCTGCCTGCCTGCTGCGAAGTGTAGATCTGGAAGCTCGTCAGGTGGGAATTATCCATGGAGAGGAAGCGGCCGTAAGCATCGGTCATCGTGTAGCCGCCTTCGACAGCGGTGAATACGATGCCGTTGGATGCCGCAGTAGTGATCACATCACCCTCAGCCGATACAGGATCGGCCATAGCGAGACGTCCGTAGCTATCTTTTTCAGGTATAGCGCCACCTACTTTACCGTCTACCACGAGCACATAGCTCTTTCCCGAAGTGATTCCAGTGACCTTGCGGAACTGAGCGTTGCCCGTCGCGGGAGTGTCGGGGATATCGGGTTTCTGGTCAGCCTTGAAGCCTATCTTGACATTGTCGATGCGATAGGTGCGCGAGTTGTCGGGGTCAGAAGCGATATAGAGCCAGCCTATATACTTCACGCCGGTGAACTGCGACAGATCTATCTCGCCCGAGAATACGTAGCCGGAAGAGGAGGCCGACGTAGGTTGGGGCTGAGTGTAGGTCATCTCTACCATCTGGGCCTTGCTGGGGTCGTTGGAATCGAGAACGTAGAGCTGCATATTGCCTTCGTTGGGGCCATACTGGATTTCGGTCTCGAAGCTCATGACTTTTTCGGTCATCTTGTCGATGTCGACGGCCGAGGTGATGAGCCACGAGCGGAAGCCGTCGGCGCCTGCTTTGCCCTTGTAGGCCGAGCACTGTGCGTAGAAGTTGCTGTTGAAGTCCTTGACAAACCAAGTGCGGTCGCCCGAGGTAGCCACGGCGGTCCATCCGGCGGGAAGCTGGCCGTCCTCGAAGTCAGCCGAGATCTGGGCTACTGCATCACCGGGCACTGAGGGAGTATCGGGATCGGTGGGTTCGCCCATCGGATCGAAGCCTATGCAGTCGGTGGCGGGATCGCTGATCACAAGCTGCCAGTCAGAGCGGTAGTAGCTGAGGATGGCGCGCACTGTGCCGGTACCCGTAGGCATCGTGGTGCCCTTGAACGTACACTTGTTGCTCGTGTTGACCACCATGCGGT
>CAMWUX010000189.1 GCA_947177605.1 uncultured Porphyromonadaceae bacterium | reverse complement strand
CGCCTCTCTGGCGCCACAGCTCGAGGTTGGAGAAGAGGCGTCGGAGTTCGGGTGGGAGGGGCTCGCCGAGGAATTGGCGGAAATGATAGGTATGTGGCATAGTATTATTGGATGCACGATGCACGATGCACGATGCGCGATTGATTATTAGAAGATTAAAGGTCGGACATGGCGGACATGGCAGACGGGTCGGAGGGATGTAGTGGCGGTTTGTGGGGACAAAGTTAAGGGTGGTTTGGGGTGGGGGAACACATATTTTTAAAAAAAAATTGCATGAGGGTGTTTTTTTTTGAGGGCTATCTGCAGCCGGCGGTTGAGCGGTCGGCGTTGGCTTCGGCTTCAATGAGTTTCTGCGCACTGCGTTTCTGTCGGCCCCACTGAAGGTTATAACTGATGGAGATGTAGGGCGTGCGCATGTCGAGGCGAATGTACTGCTCGTTGCGATTCCATTTGCTAAGCAATCTGTGTCCCTGGTCATACTTGCCGAAAGGCATTATGATTCCTGCCGAAAACTGCCAGTCTTTCCAGTTGTAGCTGAGGTCAATGATGTTCAGATCTTCCTCCCAGGATAATTTCTCACCCCAAAGGTTGCGTGGTGCACGTACATATTGTCCGGTGAGGGTGAAGCCCCAATGCGTAAGTGAAAGTTCGGCATTGCCACTCCAGGAGTTGCTATGCAATTTGTAGTCGGTACCCCGCATACGCTCCATCCGATACTGCACGTAAGCGCTTGCTATGAGCCAGTCGGGTATTATCTCGATCTGCGGAGCCAGGAAGAATGAAAGGTTCTGCAACCCGCGGCTATTCTCATAGGTGGTGATGAGGCGGTCGTGGTCCCAATAAAGGAGTGGCGTGATGGCGTTGGGCGAGGTGTAGGCTCTGATGCCGAAGGTGCCGTTTGCGCGTGGCAGGTCAAATGCGTAACGGAATGTCAGCATATATGAATTGGCTGTCTTGAGACTCTGATTGCCAACGCGCCACTGAAAGCCATCGAGTTGCTGCGGCACTACGTTTGTTTCGGCAAGTGATGGTGCAGATTGCCAGGAGGTGAAGTAAAGCCGGAAGTTATGGTCTTGATTCGGGGCGTATGTGATGGTGGCCCGGGGTCGTGGACTCCACGAGTGGTAGCCCCGGTTGGTTTCCTTAAACAGGAAATCGGTATATTGCGCTCCCACGCCTGCTGTGGCGGTCCACTTGCCGAAGCGATGGAAGTATTCGGCAAATAAGTAGACTTTGTCCTGACGCTGATGAAATATTTCGCCATCGAGATTATCGTAGCGCGAACGATTACGGTGGGCGGTATAGGATGCGCCGGCTGTGAAACGACCGTTGCGCCATCGCTTGATGTAATCGGCTTCTATTGCGTAGGCTTGATTGCGGTCACGGATCGAAGTGTTGATCGAAGTGATGTAGTCCGGAGTGCTCACATCGGATTGTAATCGTTCGTGATAGCCGGAAAATGAGTGTCCGGAGTAAAACGAACTGTTGAAATCGACTATAAACATCTGTCGATGTGAGAAATTCTGCTGCCAATAGAGTGAAAGCGACGGTGTGCCGCCGGAGGCTCCGTTGGTGTCGGTCAACGATATATCGTCGGCTCCGCTGCTAAGTGAGAGCTGTCCGTGATACATGAGCTGATCATGGATAGTGCGGTGATAGCTGATCTGAGCCATGACTACGGTGGTGTCGGGTCGGATATAGTTGTAGGAAGCCCATACGTTGGCCATAGAATTGTCTACGGTACCGCCGCGTGATGTCTCATCGCGGGTTACGGATTGTCCGTCGGGATATGTGAATGTCTCCGTGTAGTCGCGATGTGATTTCAGCTTGGCGGTGAGCTTGTAGTCACCTCCTATATTCCATTGGGAGCGCCCTGTGTTGAACTTGGCATCGGCCATATGGAAGCCCCATGCCTGATTGAGCGCCGGGCGAGCCTGCGCCATCAGTGAGCCACCTACGGTGGGATTGGCTACAATGAAGTTGAGCACATAAGCGGCTCCGCCGTATTGGAGCCCGGGGTCGTCGATCCACTCCACACGCCGGATGGTCTCGGGCAATAGTGCCCGCACCTGTTCGACAGATGATTCGTGGCCGTTAATGCGAAGCTGTACGGATTGTCCGGCGGCCTGAATGGTGCCGAGCGCGTCGCTGACACTCAAGGCGGGTATCATCAGGTTGCTGAGCAACTGCATGCCGTTGGCTGACCCTTCTACTGCGCTTTTCGATGGATGGTATACATCCATATCGGCTTTCCGGATCACTTTCGGTGCTTCGATTACGATTTCCTGAAGTTGCTGTGTGGCGATTGTGTCCGTAGATTCTTGTGAATGTGCGATGGCGGGAAGGAGGATCGCGACTGTCACAGGCATAAATTTGTGTAGGATTGTCTTTGTCATATTGCGATACGGTTTAGAATGATTCTGTACCGCAAAATTAGAGCCTGACTGATCTTAATGCCAAATAGATAAATCTAAATTGTAGATTGGTAAGATATTGATAGTCAGAACATACTATTGCCTAAAGTCTTAATAAGGGTAATGTATGTCTAAACCGGTATTAGCGGGATACTGACTGACGGAGGAAGGCTATGATGTCTTCCTTTTCGGGGACTCCGAGTTTCTTTCTGATGGATGATTTTCTCACGTAGATTGTGGCGGTGGTCTGCGAAGTGATTACCCCAATCTCTTTGGTGGAGAATCCGGCCATCATAAACACGATGATCCGGAGCTCTTTCTCGGTAAGCAGTTCGCCGTATTGTGCGCGCAGGCGGGAATAGAAACCGGAATAAAGGTTGTCGATGATATCGTAGACGTTGGCCCAGTCGACGAGTGCCCCGTTGGTGTCGCTGTCGATGGATGATATTTTCCGCAACATATCCTGATTTTGCTCGGTAGGTGTCTCGGCCACCATCTTGATTATCCCAAGTTGCCGGAGCATGGCACGGCGCAATGATTCATGTTCGGCCGACGAGGGTTTCGATGCGCTGAGTTCGTCTACCATCTTTTGCAGTGCTTCAGCCCTCTCTTCGGCTTCAATCGACTTCCGCTTACGTTTCTGTATATTCCAAATAGCGATCAATCCGATGATGACTGCTCCCAGCAGACATATAATCATGATAGCCGTGATCCGCTCATTCTGCGCTTTTAAGGTCAATGCCTTGTTTTCTTGTCGGAGTGCATTTTGCTCGGTCTGCAACCGGGTATATTCAAGGCGGTCGAAAAGATCCCGCTGGCCATTATTCTGCCTCGCAAACCGGA
>CAMWUX010000188.1 GCA_947177605.1 uncultured Porphyromonadaceae bacterium | reverse complement strand
GGTGTTCTGCAGGTTCACCACGTAGGTCGAGTTGGGATCCAGGCCGTCCACGTCAACATATCCTCTCTCGCGGTCGGTGGCCGTGAGGGTATAGCGGCGGAATTTCTCGGGCACCTGGGCGTTGGGGTTGGTCAGCGATGCCTCCACGGTGAGGATCTGGGCTACGAAGTTTCCGTCGCCGTCCACCTCGAAGTTCTCGAGAAACTTCTCGTTGCTTTCTCCGGCGGTGGCGAAGCTAAGGTCGAATGTGACGCGGAACGATGTCTGTTCGCGGTTGGTGATACCCACCACATCGGGCACATCATAACGGGATTCTGTGTCCAGTCCCAGATAGTCGGCCCACTGACGGCCGTTGCCGTATCCGAACCACTTCGAGTGGTAGGGGCATGTGGCGTCCACCGTGTATTTCTTGGCCGAAGCATCGTATGTCACGCCGCGCGGGTCGAGAGTGCGGATCGCGAAGCGGTAGGGGTTGGAGTACTCAAGGTCCTTGATGAGGATGTTGAGCACGTCGGGGCCTACGACGGTATCCCACAGGATCTTCACGGGGTCTTCCCAGTCCTTGGCCTCTCCGGAGGCTACAAGCCCCTGGTTGGACATCTTTACTTCGTAGCCGGCGCAGCCGTCCACAGCGAACCAAGCGAGATAGATATCATTGAGATCCTGCACCTTGCAGCCGTATGCCTCGTCGCCCCAGCCCGTGTTGTTGTCGACACGGAAGAGCGTCATGTGCTGGCGGTCGATTTCGCCGAACTCATCATTGTTGATGGGTTCGTCCTTATCGCAGGAGTTAAGCGATATAGCGGAAATTGCTATTAGCGGTAATATGAATTTTTTCATGATTGATCAGAAATTAATAACCGTAGTAGTTTACGTAAGCGTTGCCGGAATCCTGGATTGCACTCTTCGGATAGGGGAGGAGATAGCGCACGACAGGCAGAGTCGAAGCATTTCTTATCTCGGGGAGGGCTGTGGTGGAACCGTTGTTCACTACAACCACGTCGGAGCTGTTGGTGTCGACACCACGGATGAAGCCATAGAATGAATAGAGCACGCTGCCGTTGAACGATCCGTCCTTGCACCAGTTCTCATAGAAGCTTGCGCGTTGCCATTCCGATCCCGAGGGCACCACGATATTTTCGTAGAGGTTGTAGAATTCGAGCACGTCGAGCTGATTGTTGGGGAATGTGAGGGTTCTCGCGGCATCCTGTGTCTTGGTGGGATTCTCGGCGACCTTGTAACCGATAGTCACCGGAATCTGATCCCAGAACTCGTCGTTCTTGCCGTCGTACTGCGACACACTCTCCGTATAGCCAGAAGGATAAGCGTTGTTCTCGGCCACACCGAAGATGCGGAGGAATGCATAGACAAGCTTCTCGGCATAGAGATTGTTGCGCACGAGATCCTTCCAGCGGAGGTTCTCGCCTGCGAACTCGAACATACGCTCGTCGAGCACGGCCTTCAGAAACGAATCCTTGCCTGCGGCGGCCTTGGCGATGTATGCGTCTACCTTCTCGGCGGCATTTTCCGATGTGCGGAACGCGCGGCTGCGCACCTGACGGAAAGCGTCGATGGCCTTCTGTCCGTTCGGACCGCCCGTGCCGTTCTCAAGCTCGTTGATGGCTTCGGCGTAGGTGAGAAGCACGTCGGTGTAGCGCATGTAGGGGTAGTTGATACCGGTGTTGCCAGTCGATGCATTGCCTAAGGGAGAGTTGCTCCACAGCTTCGACCATTTGTTGTTGTACACCTTGTAGGCATTGGGTTCTACGGTAGGTTTACCGTCGAAGGTGTAGTTCCACATGCCCACGAGATAGTCGCGGCGTACATCCTCCTCATCGAAGAGATAGCGCACCAGCGGGTGCAGACCCACACCGCCGTTGGTCTCGCCCCAGGCGTAGTTGGTCGATCCGTTCTGGCTGTTGAAGCGATAGCCGTGGGAATAGCCTATGCTGCCGCTTGTTTCTCTGGTGTAGGGGATTTCGAAGATGGGGTCGTCGCTGTTGTTGACAATGTAGTTGCACTCGTCCACGAACACATCCATGTAGCTCTTTGTGAGGTTGTGGTTGCTCAGGGTCATCACCGAATCGCAGTAGTCGGCTGCCGTCTTGTAATAATCGGTGTAGTTGGCCGGACGCTCCATCTTGCCATAGCTTTTGGGGTTGGCTTTGTCGGGCATGAGGGTGTAGCCGCCGTTGGTCATGGCCATGCGTGCGATCATAGCCCATGCGAATTCCTTGGATGCGTGCTCCACGCCGTTAGTGATGTCGGCAGCGAGCTGCATGGTGGGTGCGGCATCCTTGAGGTCGGCGATCAGGTCGTCGAGGATCTGGTGACGGTCCACCACGTCGAAGATCTCTTTCTCATGCACGTAGGATGGCTCGAGAGTGTAGGGGATGTCGCCGAAATACCACACCATCTCGAAATAGAAGATGGCGCGCAGGCATTTTGCCTCGCCAAGCATCTGCAGTGCCTCCTCGTTGCCGTCGGCCACGAAATCCGATTTCGACATCTGGTCGATGAAGATGTTGCAGTGCTCGATGGCGTTGTAGCAAACCTGCCAGAATGAGTTGGCTGTCGACGATTCAGCCGTGCAGTCGAATCGGCGGATATTGTTGGTGCCCGATGCCTCGCCCGAGTAGGAATTGAAGTCGAGGTCGCTGTTGAGTATCAGGTTGCCGCCGGTGATAGAGGTGGATACGGAGTTGAGCTTGGCATACAAGCCGTTGAGGGCCATCTGTGCATCAGCCATCGAACCGTATGCATAATTATAGTCGAAGGCCGACGGTGTCTCCACATCGAGATAGTCGTCGCATGAAGCAAGCGACGCGGCGGCGAGTCCGGCTATAAGGATATTGCGTAGTTTCATTTCTGTTTTTCGTTTTAGGATTAGAATGTGACATTAAGACCCACTACATAGCCGCGTGAACGCGGGTAACGGTTGAAGTCCCACGACGGAGTGGTGCCGCTCATCACGTCCACCTCGGGATCAAATCCCGAATAGTTGGTGATGATGAAGGGGTTGGAGAGTGAGGCATAGACACGCACTTTCGACATTGCGGCCTGCTTTGTGAGTTTGGCGGGCAGGGTGTAGCCCACGGTGATGTCGTTGCAACGCAGGAACGAACCGTCTTCCACGAAATAGTCGAAGGTCACCTGGTTGGTGAGGTCGGCGGGGTTCCATTTCTGCACATTGGGGTTGGTCTCGAGCAAAGCTCCTACGGGATCGTCGAGGAAGTAAGCCTTGTAGTAGCACTCGGGATCGTTGGGGCGTGTATAGC
>CAMWUX010000187.1 GCA_947177605.1 uncultured Porphyromonadaceae bacterium | reverse complement strand
ATGTAGCCCAGCGTGGAGTTGAGGGTGTATTCGCTCGTGGTGAGCAGACGTGCGCTCTCTACTTTCTCATAGTCGCGGCCACCCTCGATGCCGTAGGCAGAAAGAGGGGCAAGCGCCTGGGTCACGGTGTTGATATTGCGTGCTTCGGGGTACTGGGTCTTTATTTCCTGAAGGAGATTGTTGGAGGCATTGGCCGGATTGGGAAGCGCGGGGTTGGATATCCAGTGGCTGTTGGCCTGTCGGGAACTTTCGCCCAGGTCCATAAATGCTACCAAAGAGCGGCTCTGATTGAAGTTGCCGCTCTTGTTGGTCACCCACACCTCAACGCGTGTGATCTGCACACCGGAGGTGACGATGGGGAGTTTGGATGCGAATTGGTCGTAGTTGTCGCGGAAGTAGTGAGCCAGAAAGAAGTGACGGTTGGCATCATACTGGTCGGCATTGACCGAGAAAGGGGTGGTCTGCGCGCCGCCTTTGGTGGATACGGAGCGCGACTCGGAGTTTTGTTGCGATACCAGGGCAGTGGCGGTGAGTCGGCCGAATTGCAATTGTGCTTTTACGCCGAACAGGGCTGTGCTTCCTCGGATCAGCGACGATCCGGTAGTCATGCTCACGTTACCGGCCTCGATGTATTTGAGGATGTCGTCCTCTCCGCCTTCATACTGCAGCTTGAGATTTTTGGAGTCGAAGTCGAAGGTTGCGTCGGTGTTGTAGGTCATGTTGAACTTCAGACGTTCGCCCACGCTGGCGGCTATGGTGGCCTGTATCTTCTGGTTGAAGTCGAAGAAGGTCTTTCGGCGGGAGTTGAGCGACAGGGCGGGATTGTCGGTATAGTTGGACTTGATGCCCATGTCGATCTGCACTGATCCCTGGGTCTTGAGACTTACGCCGCCCGGACCGAAGATCTTTTCGAGGGGGCCGAGAGCGAAGTTCATATCAAGGATGTCGAAAGGCTTGCGCTCGTTCTGTTCGGTAAGTTGCTCCGAGTTGCGCCGGTGATAATACTGCTGCATTGATTGGCGTGTCTGCCAGTCGTTGTATTGGCTTGCCGTGAGTATGAAGGGAGTGGTGATCTCCATATCACCCACCTTGGAGCGTATGATGTAGCAGCCTGTCTCCGGGTCGAAATCAGCCTCGGTGCGCACATTCTTTGGCGTAGCGAGATCGGCCGAAAACTGTTGACCCATAAGCTCCTCATAGCTCTGAGGCACGATCTGCTGCACCGGGGTGTTGGGTAGCATTATAGAATCGAGCGGCGACAGGGGAGCCGGCTGTGCGGGAGCTCCTTGTGAAGCCGGAGGAGGCGGTGCGAGTTCCGATTTGTAGTATTGCGCCCATCCCAGAGCCGAACCGAGCACGATGAGCACGGCTATAATCCACAGAGACCTGCGTATTCTTACTGACGGTGAGGTATGTGATAACTTATGGTTTGCCACAGCGTGGATTGGTCTGAGATATTGGGTTGCGCGCCCGCGCGCGTACACACGTAAAGCCGACGGATTACATCATCGCCAAGGCCTTTTTGATAGCCACCTCGACCTTGACGGTCGGGTCGCTTTCAAAAATCTTCTTGAGCGCCTTCTGGCTCTGCGGCCGGGTGAAGCCGAGCATCACGAGAGCCAGCAATGCTTCGTCGAACACATCGCCTGTAGCTACGGGCTGATTTATTAACGTATCTCCTGCCGGTTTTATTTTATCGCGAAGGTCAACAATGATGCGCTGAGCCGTTTTTGTGCCTATTCCTTTCACACTTTTGAGCCGCTGATGGTCGCCATTGACGATTGCTACCTCAAGTTCGGGTGCCGGTACCGACGATAGAATCATCCGCGCAGTATTGGCTCCTACACCGGATACGCCAATAAGTGAGCGGAATAACTGTCGCTCCTGCTCGTCGACGAATCCATAGAGCTGATGTGCGTCTTCTCGGATGGCTTCGTGTACGAGGAGTCGGGTCTCTTTCTTGCCTTCGAGCGCGGCGTATGCCACGAGAGATATTTCGAGGCGATAGCCCACGCCGCCGCAGTCGATCACGGCATAGGTAGGTGTGAGTTCGGCCAGCGGCCCGCGTATATATTCGATCATAATCTAAGGGTTGTCGGTTACTGATTGTTGTCGGGAGTGAACGCCTTCCATAACGGATCGTCGGGGAGCGATGCCGTGAGGTCAATGTGCTTGTGTGATACAGGATGCTCAAACTCTATCCGATAGGCTTGCAGGGAGATGGAGCCGTCAGGGTTGGAGCGCTTGTCGACATGCTTCAGGTCGCCGCGTATGGGGCAGCCTATAGCCGATAGCTGAGCGCGGATCTGATGCTTGCGACCCGTCTCGAGATTGACTTCTACGAGGTGGTAGCGGTCGCTGTGACCTATCACGCGATAGGTCAGCGCAGCCTCTTTGGCTCCGGCTTTCGGTGTCGGTGATACGTAGGTCTTATTGTTGCGCTCCACGGCAGTAAGATAGTGTATCAGACGGCCTTCCGGAGGCGTGGGTATTGAGCGCGTGATGGCGCGGTATGTCTTGCGTACCTCGCCACGGCGAAACATTTCATTGAGTCGCGCCAATGCCTTGGATGTCTTGGCGAATACCACGAGACCGCTTGTGGGGCGGTCGAGGCGGTGCACTACGCCGCAAAACACATTGCCGGGCTTCTGATACTTATCCTTGATATAGCGGCGCACTGTCTCCACGAGCGGTTCGTCGCCCGTCTTGTCGCCCTGCACGATTTCGCCGGGGCGCTTGTCTACCACTATTATGTGATTGTCCTCGTAAACTACCTGCATAATGATGCAAATTTACGAAAGTAATTCCAATCACCGAAATCTCACCCCGTCAAACTACCGGGCGTTGGGCTGATCAGTAGCGGGGGGAGTTGTAGAAGTCGAGTACGCGGATGCGTAGCTGGGTCTCGTAGCGCGCCTGAATGGTCTGCACCTGAGCGTTGTAATAGGCGGATTTGGCCTGTTCGTATTCGGTGGCGTTGGCTCTGCCGTAGTTGTATTTCTCGGTCATGGCTTCATAGGCGAGGCGCGCAGCTTCAGCGGCGGCAAGGGCTGCATCATACTTGCGTCGTGAAGCGTCGGCCTGATGCCAGGCTTGTCCGATGGCTGTCTGCAGGCGGTATTCGGCATCCTCGTAAGCAAGGAGGGCATTCTGCTTCTGCAGGCGCGCCTTACGCTCGGAGTTGCGTGTGGAGAAAGCATCGAATATAGGTATCGATAGGGTGAAGCCGAGCGACTTGTTGAAGTTGTCGCGCATCTGGCGATGGAATGGAGCGTTGTCGATCCCTGAGATGCTGTAGTAA
>CAMWUX010000186.1 GCA_947177605.1 uncultured Porphyromonadaceae bacterium | reverse complement strand
CACCCCCACATTCGGAGGCATCAACCTCGAAGACATCAAGGCACCTCAGTGTTTTGAAATCGAGCGTCGGCTTAAAGCGGAGTGCAACATCCCCATAATGCACGACGACCAGCACGGCACGGCCATCATCTCCGCCGCCGGCCTGCTCAATGCCCTCGAAATTCAGAAAAAGAATATCGGCGATGTGCGCCTCGTGGTCAATGGCGCCGGTGCAGCAGCCATAGCCTGCACAAAACTTTATATGCAGCTCGGCGTGAAAAGGGAGAATATCGTGATGTGCGATAGCAAAGGCGTAATCTCCGACCGTCGCACCAATCTCAACGAACAGAAGCGGGAATTTATGACCACGCGTCCCATCGAAACACTGGCCGAAGCGATGGTCGATGCCGACGTATTCCTCGGTCTGTCGGTCAAGGACGTAGTCACGGTAGATATGCTCAAGTCTATGGCTGAGCGTCCTATCGTTTTCGCCCTCGCCAATCCGGATCCCGAAATTGCCTACGATGTAGCCATGGCCTCGCGTCCCGACCTCATCTTTGCCACCGGACGTAGCGACTATCCCAATCAGATCAACAATGTGCTCGGCTTCCCCTACATATTCCGCGGCGCGCTCGACTGCGGTGCCACAGCCATTAATGAGGCTATGAAACTTGCAGCTGTCCACGCTATCGCCGACCTTGCCAAGCTCCCCGTTCCCCCGGTAGTCAACACCGCCTACGACATGGCAAACCTACACTTCGGACGCGACTATATCCTTCCTAAGCCTCTCGATCCCCGCTTGCTCACCACCGTGGCCCCCGCAGTGGCCCGCGGAGCCATGGAGTCGGGTGTAGCCACTCGCCCCATTACCGACTGGGATGCTTACGACGAACGCCTACGTCGCCTTATGGGCTACGACAACAAACTACTGCGCCGCATCTATGATCAGGCCCGCTCCAATCCGCGCCGCGTAGTATTCGGCGAGGCCAATACCGACAAGATGCTCAAGGCTGCCGTTATAGCCCGCAAGGAGGGCGTACTCATACCCATCCTGCTCGGCAACGAAGAGATGATAGCCAAGCGCGCCCGCAAGCTCGGCCTCGATATCGAAGGTATCGAGATCATCAATCTCCGCCACGACCGCGAGGCTGCCCGCCGCGGACGCTACGCCAAGCACCTCTATGAGATGCGCCAGCGTCAGGGCGTCACACAGCCCGAATCACAGGAGAAGATGTTTGATCGCAACTACTTCGGCATGATGATGGTGGAGATGGGCGATGCCGACGCATTCCTCGGAGGCACCTATGCAGCCACCCATACCATCGGTAAGATTGCCGAAGAAGTAGTAGGCATCCGTCCCTCATACTCCCACTTCGCCGCAATGCATATCTTCACCACCAAACTCGGCACATTCTTCCTCGCCGATACCCAGATCAATAAGGAGATGGATGAGGAGACTCTCTACGATATAGCCCGACTGACACGCAACTCTGTCGAATACTTCGCCCACACTCCCGTAATGGCAATGCTATCCTACAGCAACTTCGGCTCGGCCGATGAGAAGGAGTGCCGCGACTCACGCGCCGTGGCCGAACGTATGAAAGCCGAATACCCCGAATTGCTTATCGACGGTGAAATGTCGATCAACTTCGCCATCAACACCACCCTCCGCGACAAGACATTCCCCTTCAACAAACTTCGCGGCCACCAGGTCAACACGCTCATATTCCCCAATATCAGCGCATCGTCGACTGCCTACCGCACCATGCTCGAACTGGGCGTGGGTGAGGCTATCGGCCCGATCCAGATGGGTCTCAACAAGCCCGTGCACTACATCAGCGTCAACTCCCCCGTACGCAATATTCTCAACCTTGCGGTGATAGCCGCCATCGACGCCCAGGTAATGAGCAAAGGCGGTGTTCAGGATCATTAACCACTCTAATATCATCATCACATGCGTAAATTCAACATTCTTTTAGTCCTGCTGGCTATCTGCTTCGGCATAGGCCATGCCGCGCCCAAGGCGCCCAAATATATATTCTATTACATCGGCGACGGCATGGGCTTCGGAGCCGTGACGCTTGCTCAGGCCTACAACCGCATGGTACTTGGCAGCGACTCGCTCATCACTATGATGACATTCCCGATCGCATCGGCCGCTACTACCCACTCCGCATCGTCGGGCGTGACCGACTCCGCCGCAGCCGGCACAGCACTGGCTACCGGCTTCAAGACCAAAAACGGGATGCTCGGCATGAATGCCGACTCTGTACCCGTCACCTCTATCTCCACTCAACTTAAGGATATGGGCTACGGTATAGGTCTCGTCACCACTGTCGCTCCTGACGACGCAACTCCGGCCGCCCACTACGCCCACGTGCCCCACCGATCTATGTTCTATCAGATCGGTTGCCAGGCAGCGACCTCCGGGTTCGACTTCATAGCCGGCGCCAATCTCCGCGGACTCGTCGATAAGCAGACTGGCGAAGCCACAGACTTACTCGACGTATTCGAGGCCAACGGAGTATCCGTAGTGCGCGGAACCGAAGCCGTAGCTACCGCCAAGTATCCGCGCGTGGTGATGCTCAATACATCCACCGAATATGACAATGAAGTAGGTCTCGTCATCGACTCACTCCCCGGTGTGCTCACCCTGCCGGTAATGACTCAGACCTGTCTCGACTTCCTTAAGTCCAAGAGCCCCGATGCATTCTTCATGATGGTGGAAGGTGGCAGCATCGACCATGCCGCTCATTCAAATGATCCCGCCACTCTCATACGAGAGATGATGGGCTTCAACAGTGCCCTCGATATCGCGCTCGATTTCTACCGCGCTCATCCCGACGAGACCCTCATAGTAGTCACCGCCGACCACGAGACCGGCGGCCTCGCTCTGGCCAACACGTCGATGGGATACCGTATCGAACCGCAGTATCTCCGCTACCCCTCGATGTCGAAAGACCGCTTCAAAGATCAGTGTATGGCGCTCAACCGCTCACGCATGGTCATCGACTGGCCCTATATGAAGCAGATGCTCACCGACAATCTCAATCTCTTCAAAGCCATCGAGGTAAGCGAGGCCGACGAGCAGAAACTACAGGAGATGTTTGCTCTCGTACTCGACAATCGCTCTCAGGGCAATATGGATGCTCTCGAAAAGTCATTCAATAAGTTTGCCGACGAGGTGTTCGACATAATCAACCGCGCCGCCGGTATCGGCTGGACCACCCCCGCCCATTCCGGAGCCGTGGTGCCAGTATTCGCCATCGGGGTAGGCTCCGAACTATTTGCGCCCCTACACGACAACACTGAGCTACCCGGTATCATCCTGGCTCTTATAAACCTCTGACGCGGCCGACGAA
>CAMWUX010000185.1 GCA_947177605.1 uncultured Porphyromonadaceae bacterium | reverse complement strand
ACGGGGGTATGAAATTGTTATGGGCTACTCCAACACGGTGCTCTACCTCATCGCCCACATGAAGAAGGTAAACGGCTAATCCGATCCCGATTCATAATATAAAGCGTCCCGCGGCTCGATCAGTCGCGGGACGCTTCGCTTTGTCCGGAGAGTTGCGGTGTGTATTATCTCATAATCTTGAGTGCTGTTCCGTCGGCGTAGACGGCTATATAGATACCGGACGTAGGTGCTTGGGATAGGGCTATACCATCTATGGTGTAGTAGGCTGTGGGCTCGCCGCGCTGACTATCGGCTGTCGGCTCGTCGACACAGGCGGTCGACACGATGAAGTATGATGGTGTGCCGATATACTGCTGTTTCTGCTCGGCAAGGGTCTTCATATTATAGACGACATCGGGCGATATATAATTTTTGTCGAACACGAGGCGTACGTCGGCTGACTCTCCTGCCTTGAGACCTACGAATCCGCCGGGGATCTCGTAGACGCCCGTTGTGCCGCGGAATATGCAGCCGGAGAGGATGTCGGAGAAGTAGCCCGCAGTGCAGGTGATGTGGATAGTGGTGACGAAAGGATCGATGGTAGCCTGCGCGGGATTCTGCTCGGTGGCCGGCTGGCGATCATTGTCGCCGTATGTGTAGTAGATCTCATACTCCGCTTCCTCGGTGGGGGTAGCCTCTACGGTTACTGCCAATGCGTTGCTCACCACGTCGCCCCCGCTCTCCACCAGTTCGATAAGATACTGGCCGGGAGAGAATGTCTTATTGAATGTACCTACCCACTCCACGGTCTCGCTCATTCCGTCGTCGAGCTGGACGGACACTACGGGGCCCTGAGCCACGGCTATACCGTTGTGGTAGAGCACTACGTAGACTTCGCGATAGTATTCGCCGTCGTAGGCCGTCATCGTGCCCTTCACGCCAAACTGCTTGCCGGAGTAGATGGGCGACATGAGTGTAAGGTCGTTGCATCGCACCTGCGCTTCCTCGCCTTTGGTGAATACGAGTTGATCGGGGGTGGCAGCGAGGGTGGCATAGCGCACGTGGTTCATACGCACGAGGCCGTCGTCGTACCAGTTGCCGAGCGAGTCCTGCACGGCCGGCTCCACGAGCCAGTCGCCGTCGGTGGGGAAGTCGGCTGCGGAGAGATTATAGTGATTGAAGGCCTGTCCACGGATGTAATGCTTCTGCTCGGAGGCGACATACTTCACTTCGCCATCGTCGGCTGATGTAAGTTTCACACCCATAGTGGCGTGGAGCGGCAGCAAGGACTGGGCGAAGATGAAGCCGGGATCTTTCACCACTACCTGGGCATTGGCTGCGGTGCGGTCTACCATGTAGTTCTCGAAGCCGAAATCGGAGGAGAACTCCATCACCGGAAGAGCCTCTGAGCCTTCGATGGCGGGCTTGATGCCGATCACCATATTCTGCGACTCGTTGTAGCCCGACGAGGTGCCGCCGGTACCCTGCACGGTAGGCTCAAGTTCGGTGATCTGGAAATAGCCGTCGGACCATCCGTGCCAGCCCCAGTTGATGTGGAAATAATCCACATTGCCGGTGGTCTCATAGCCGTCGACGATGAAGGCGTGACCGCCGCGGTGGCTGCTACCGCAGTAGAGCACGGGGCGCTTTGCCGCCAGCTCGCCGTAGAGCAGTTCGATCCACGACTCGATATCGTAATACTCGCGGGATATGTAGCGCATACCCTTGTCGTAACCGAAGTATTTGATCAGAGCCTCGGAAGCGGAGTAGTAGTTTCCGCCCGACAGGGTAGGGGAATAGTTCATATTCACGGCCACTCCGCATGCATACATCAGTTGGGCCACTGCGGCCTTGGATGCGGAGTCGGACTGCTCGGTAAACGTCGGCAGCATCTTGTCCCATTGAAATTCCAATTGGGAGAAGTCGACCGAGAGTGTCTCCTGATGCCAGGTGTACTGGTGTGATCCGGTGCCGCGGAGAGGCCACTTATGGTAGTTCATCACCTGGGCCATAGCCGTGGCCACGCAACCGGTCACGGAGCGCTCACCGCCCAATTCGGGACAAAGAGCGTTGTAAGGAGCGGTCTGCGCCCATTTGGTAGTGATGAGGGGAGCTATATTGGTGCGGTCGATCGCGTCGACAGGGCGGATATGACCGTTGATGCTCTGTTTCACGCCATCACTGTAACTGTCGAGAAGCCAGCGGAGACCGGGCGCCATATCAGCGGTATCCGATGGCAGACTGCCGGAATCGCTGAAGCCGAAGAGTGATGTGGCCGAAGCATCGTCGGCCGACACGATGACGAAGCCACCGCCGGGGCGATTGAATGCATATATCGTATTCAGATCACCATCGGTAGCGGTGTGAACAAGTTCGGGCTGTGAGGATACCGACTGAATGGTATTGGTAGGTCCGGCGGGAAGATCGGCACGGAGGAGAGCCTCTTCGGGTGTGAGCTGGCGGGCAGAGGCGGAGAAGGCCGATAGTAAAACCGCTGAAATGGCGAGGTGTTTCATAGTGTTGGAGTGAGATAAACGATAAATAGTTGACTTTACTACTATATAACGCTTACCCCACCCCAAATTGTTCCGGCAGGCTGTGATTCTATATATCTTCGCTGAGGGCGAAGTCGTCGGCCAGATCGTCGAAATCGTCGTCGAGCGGGGCTTCTGACTCCACCTCTTCGGCCTCGTTAATCGGCTTCTCTTTCTCCTTTTTCGGAGCGGGCGCACCGGTTGTGGATAGCGCCTCCATGATCTTTGCTTCGAGTTCGTCGGCAAGCTCCGGATTGTCGGTAAGCACGGCCTTGGCGGCCTCGCGGCCCTGGGCGAGCTTGGTACCGTTGTAGCTGAACCACGAGCCAGACTTCTTGATCACGCCCAGATCCACGCCCAGGTCGATGATCTCGGAGGTGTGGGAGATGCCTTCGCCAAACATGATGTCGAACTCGGCACGCTTGAAGGGTGGTGCCACCTTGTTTTTCACCACCTTCACCTTCGTGTGCTTACCCAGAATGTCGTCGCCCTGCTTGATAGAGTTGGACGGGCGGATGTCAATACGCACCGACGCGTAGAATTTCAGGGCGTTGCCACCTGTGGTAGTCTCCGACGGGCCGAACATCACGCCGATCTTCTCGCGAAGCTGATTGATGAAGATACAGGTGGTATTGGTGCGCGAGATAGCGCCGGTGAGTTTGCGCATCGCCTGCGACATCAGGCGTGCCTGAAGGCCTACGTTGCGGTCGCCCATATCACCCTCTATCTCATTCTTCGGAGTGAGTGCGGCCACCGAGTCGACCACGAGGATGTCGACTGCCGACGAGCGGATCAGTTGCTCGGCGATCTCAAGCGCCTGCTCGCCGTTGTCGG
>CAMWUX010000184.1 GCA_947177605.1 uncultured Porphyromonadaceae bacterium | reverse complement strand
GGGTAGCTACGCAACAGGGATTCCTCACTATGGATCAGCTGATGCACCGTATCATTTCCAACACAAAACTCATCGACATCCTCAAATGACAGATACCCCCCGATCCTCTTCCGAAGCCAAAGGCTTCAAAGCCCGCGCCATCAAGGCCATCAAAACCACACGCGCCACACGCTGGGTGCGCTTCGGCATCGTCGCAGCTCTCTTCATATTCTGGGTAGCCTGGGTAGGCTGCTGGTGGGCTCTGATATTCCTCCCCCTGCTCTTCGATATCTATATCACAGGCTTCATACCGTTTACTTGGTGGAAGAAAAGTCCTAATCCTATGGTGAGGATGATAATGAGCTGGGTCGACGCTATCGTCTACGCCCTCATACTCGTCTACTTCATATTCACCTTCATAGGTCAGAACTACCAGATACCCTCCGCTTCACTCGAAAAGACACTTCTTACAGGCGACTACCTTTGGGTGAGCAAAGTATCATACGGCCCACGTGTGCCCATCACCCCTATCCACTTCCCGCTGGTGCAGAATACCATGCCGATTACCGGCACCAATAGCTACTCCGAGTGGCCCACATGGGACTATCACCGGCTCAAAGGTACATCGCAGATCGAGGCAGGTGATATCGTAGTGTTCAACTTCCCCGCAGGCGACACCGTAGCCACCAAGATTCCCAATCCCGACTACTATTCACTGGTGAGAATGCACGGACGCGACGTGATACTCGCCAACCCCTCCATTTTCGGTGAAGTAGTGTACCGTCCTGTTGACCGAAGGGAGAACTATGTGAAGCGCGCCGTAGGTCTGCCCGGCGACACTCTCAGCATCGTCGACGGATATGTATATATCAATTCGGAGCGTCAGGCATGGCCCGCCGATGCCCAGTTCAACTACATCTTCCAGACTTCCTCGCCCATGACTTCCGCCGACTGGGATCGTCTTGAAGTAGCCAAGATCGACCGTACCGCCATATCTCCCAACCTCTACCTCACACCCCTCACCGATGCCCGTCTGGCGCAACTCAAGCAGTTGCCCAAGGTAGTAGCCGTGGAGCGTATGCCCGTCGATCCCGAGCGGGAGGATCTCTTCCCCTATGAACTGAGCGAAGGCTGGACCCACAATGATTACGGCCCGCTGTGGATTCCGTCACGCGGCGCCACCGTCGAGATCACACCCGACAACTGGCAGCTCTACGAACGCATTATCCGCAACTACGAAGGACACCCCGACTCCTACGTACGCGACGGTCAGGTATACATCGACGGCCGCCCCGCCGATACATATACCTTCGCCATGGACTACTACTTCATGATGGGCGACAACCGCGACAACTCGCTCGATTCGCGCTTCTGGGGATTCGTGCCCGAAGACCATATCGTAGGCAAGCCAATCCGCGTGCTCATCTCCTTCGACCCCGACAAGAGCATACTATCGGGTGGCATCCGCTGGAACCGTATATTCAAAGACGCAAACCCCGGATTCTGATGCATCCCTCACCGTGCCACATCATCCTGCCACCGGCCTATCTTCCCCCGGTGGCATACTACGTGGCCAAGAGCTATGCCAGCAATGCTGACGTAGACTACGATATGCCGTTCAACAAGCGAGCGAAGGAGGTGCACCGCTGCACAATCACCGACGCCAACGGCATAATCCGCCTCACCATACCCATCGAGAAACCGCAGAGCGCGACGCAAGCCCTATGGAGTGACATCATCATATCCGGACACAACCGTTGGTGGGAAATCCATCTCACCGCACTCAAATCAGCTTACGGGCGCACACCTTTCTTTGAATACTATCTCGACGACTTTCTCCCGTTCTACAACGCCGACGTCGTAGGAGAGCCTCTCGTCGATTATCTCCGCAGGATGGACCGAATGCTTACGCGCCTGCTCGGAGTCGATACAGTGCGCCGCATACGCTTCGTAGAGCCCGATTCCACCGGTACTTTCCCCCTCGTCGACCTCCGCCGGCAGCCTATCGCCACAGAGAGGTCCATGCCATACTACCAGCAGCGCACCGCCGGCCGGACATTCGTCGGCGGACTCTCAGCCGTCGACCTCCTCTTCAACCTCGGCCCCGAATCCCCCCTAATCCTCGCCGCCACACCCTCTCAATTTCAATAGCCGACATGGCCTTAACAAGTAGGTTAGGGATTTTTTAGAGGAAATGTTTTGGTTTTAACAATTGGGTGCGTATATTTGCAGTCTGACAATCAACCAATCACTTGTAATAAACCATTCTATCATATCTCTCCCTTATGAATTCCTCCTCTTTCCAATCAGAACTGACGGGTATGCGGAATGTGATGCTTAATTTCGCATTTACTCTTACCCATAATTCGGACGACGCTCAGGATCTGGTGCAGGACACTATGCTCAAGGCGATCACGGCCGAAGATAAGTACACTACCGGCGAAAATTTCAAGGGATGGGTGCTGACCATTATGCGTAATATATTCATCGACCAGTATCATAAGATGTCGCGTCTGGCTACCGTCCACGATACTACCGAAGATTCTTATCTGATGAATGTAGCTTCAGCCGACCTCATTGCCGAATCGCCCGAAGACAGCTATTCCACTTACGAGATCGAAGAAGCTATCCGCCATCTCGACAAACTCTACCGCATACCCCTCGTGATGCTCGTATCGGGCTATAAATACAATGAGATAGCCGACGAGATGGGACTTAACATCAGCACCGTTAAGAACCGTATCTTCACAGGCCGTCACCTCCTGCAGGAGCGGCTCTCCGATCACCGATAAAACACTTATTCATTCATATTTTTCATGGTTATAAATGAGCTGCGACCGGGAGGCCGCAGTCATTTTTTTGCGGGGTTGTAACAGCTGCGTAACGAATTTAACATCCGTTAACGCAAAAATATTCCCAACTCTGTCACGACATTGTAACTTTGCATCGTAATCAAAAACCAATCACGAATAATAAACCACTCAAAATATCACCGATCATGATTTCCAACGTATCTTCCTTCCAGTCCGAGCTTATGAATATGCAGAGCGCTATGCTCAACTTCGCTTACACCCTCACCCGCAATAGCGATGACGCTCAGGATCTCCTCCAGGACACCATGCTCAAAGTGATATCCTCCGAAGAAAAATATACTGCTGACACCAACTTCAAAGGATGGGTGCTGACGATCATGCGTAACATCTTCATCAACCAGTATCGCAAGATGAGCCGTCTGGCCACCGTACACGATACCACCGATGACTGCTATATGCTCAACGTAGCCACCGATCTCACCGCCGAATCGCCCGAGGACCAGTACTCCACCTCTGAGATCCAGCAGGCCATCCACGACCTCGACTCTATGTATCGC
>CAMWUX010000183.1 GCA_947177605.1 uncultured Porphyromonadaceae bacterium | reverse complement strand
ATATAATGTGATATATCAGGACGGCAAGGGAGGCACATATTATATGAAGCGCTTCAATGTGACCGGAGTGAACCGCGATACGGATTACTACCTGACGCAGAAAAAGCCCGGATCGCGTGTAGTATGGTTCACGGCCAACTCCAATGGTGAAGCGGAAGTAGTGAAGGTAACACTCAAGCCCAAGCCCCGCCTCAAGAGTCTTTTCCTTGATGTAGACTTCAGTCAACTTGCAGTAAAGGGTAAAGGTGCTATGGGTAATATCGTAACACGCAACGAAGTACATCGATTCTCACTCAAAGAGGTAGGGCAGTCGACTTTAGGCGATCGCGAAGTATGGTTTGATCCCGATGTGCTGCGTCTGAACTACGATGGTCGTGGCCGACTGCTTGGTGAGTTCGGTCCTAATGATCAGATTTTGGTCGTAACCAACAACGGGCAGTATTATACCACATCGTTTGACGCAACCAATCACTACGATGATGATATTGCCATCATCGAAAAATTCCGTCCCGGCCATATTTGGACAGCCGTAGTAAATGATGCTTCGCAGCAGGGATATCCTTATCTCAAACGATTTGAATTCGAGCCGTCGGCCAAGCGCCAGAGTTTTATCGGTGAGAATGAACATTCGACGTTAATAGCATTGTCAGATGCGCCCGGAGCATCGTTCAGAATCACTTTCGGAGGTGGCGATGAGTTCCGCGAACCGATGGATGTTATAGCCAAAGACTTCATAGCCGTGAAGTCGCTTCGAGCCAAGGGGAAACGTCTGACCACTTACAATGTAGCCTCGATTGATGAAATAGAGCCTGTCGCAGTCGAAGAACCGGAAGAGGAGACCGGTCTGCAGTCCGATGTCGACGACACCATTGTAAGTCCAGACGACAATCGATCGGAAGATGAAGTTCGCGACGAGATCCTCGGCCAGCAGCGAATATTTTAAAGCACCACGTTGATCGAATATGAGAAAGCTCTTTCTGCTGATATTAACTACTGCGTTCACAGCTATTGGCGCTTATTCCCAATCGGGAGATGCGATTACACTCCGCCCGGTGAATGCAGCATATACGCTGCGAGCCGGTTCGGCTCATATTGCGGATACATACCTCACGCCGCTAAAGTATAACGGATGGACCGCCGGATTTGCCTATCAGCGATTGCAGGCGGCTAAGTTTTCGCCTGAGCGTTGGGTAATGCAACTGGGGGTATCTCTGGATGCACAGCGTACTCTAAATCCCGCACATTCAGCCAATATGTGGAGTGCCGCCATTCAGGTTGATTATGCGATGCTCTGGCGTGCGAAATGGAAGTATGGTATTTCGTTCGGAGTCGGTCCGCAAGCCTCTTTGATCGGAGGTATAAGGTATCTTGAACGCAACGGAAACAACCCGGCTTCGGCTCGGGCTACATTCACGTTTAATGCCACAGGCTATGCGGCGTGGAACGGTAATATCGGACGACTGCCCGTAACTTTGCGCTACCAACCGGCGATACCGGTGATAGGTGCTTTCTTCGGACCGGACTACGGTGAACTTTATTATGAGATATATCTCGGAAATCACTCCGGTCTGGCGCATTGCGCGTGGTGGGGAAGTTATTTCCGGATGGACAATGCGTTGACGCTTGATCTTCATTTCGGATCAACGGCCTTGCGACTTGGTTATCAGGGGGTATTCGAGTCGACCAAGGCAAACGACATAGTGACGCGCACTTGCCTTCATTCGGCTGTGATAGGTGTAAGTGGCGACTGGATATCGTTGCCTTCAAGTAATGCTCTGTCGAAAGAAACTAAAATAATTACCGCCGGATACTGATGAAGACTTTATATACATACCTATTGGCAGCACTGGCGATCATATTGGCCGGTTGCCATCACATCGACGACTATTCCAACGATAATATGGGTAGCTTTCAAGCTCTTTGGAATGAGATCGACCGTCATTACTGCTTCTTCAATGAAAAGGATGTGGACTGGAATGAGGTATACACCCGATATGCACCTCTGGTCAGCAATAAGATGAGCCGCGAGGATTTCTTCGCTTTAATGGCTAAGATGATCGATGAGTTGCGCGACGGACACACGAATCTCTCGTCGCCTTTCGCCACTTCATATTACCGTGCATGGTGGTCGGACTATCCACAGAATTACGACGGACGCCTTATCGAACAATATTACTTCAATTTCAATTATCGTCAGATCGGATCGTTTACCTACGAGATTCTGCCGCAGAACATCGGATACGTGCGCGTACCGACATTTGAATCCGGGCTTGGTGCCGGTAATATCGACTATATCATCAGCTACTTTTCGAAATGCACAGGACTGATTATAGATGTGCGGGATAACGGCGGAGGTAATCTCACGAACGTGGAAGATCTCGTCAACCGCTTCATATCCAAGCGTACTCTTGCCGGATACATTATACATAAGACAGGACCGGGTCATAACGATTTCGACGAACCATTCGCTTACTATTTCAATCCGGCAGGGCCTGATCATCTCGGTTGGACCAAGCCGGTAGTGGTGCTCACCAATCGCAGTACATTCAGCGCTGCCAATAACTTTGTGTCCATTATGAAGTTGCTGCCACAGGTGACGGTAATCGGCGACACCACCGGTGGTGGGTCCGGTATGCCGTATAGCTCCGAACTGCCTAATGGTTGGGGCATCAGGTTCTCAGCCTGCTCTATATTGGATGCAGAAGGCCACACCACAGAGTTTGGCGTAGAGCCAACAGAAGGATTCAACATAGATATGAATCCGGAGGATGCACTCCAAGGCCACGACACCATACTCGACGCCGCAATCAATTACCTCATCTGACCATTTGGTCTAACCATTCGGTCAGCGGTTGCCGTACATTGATTCGTAGTATTTTATATATTCGCCAGAGGTGATGCGATCCACCCAATCCTGATTTTCAAGGTACCATTTGACCGTCCGTTCAATTCCTTCTTCGAACTGCAAAGAAGGTTCCCATCCGAGTTCCGACTGCAGTTTTCGTGAATCGATGGCATAGCGTAGGTCATGACCTGCGCGATCCGTTACATAGGTGATCAGTTCGTCGCTATAACCTTCGGGGTTGCCTAACAGACGATCGGTGACGCGGATTATAGTCTTTACGATATCAATATTCTTCCATTCGTTGAAACCGCCGATGTTGTATGTCTCGGCGACTTTCCCTTTATGGAAAATCAGGTCAATCGCTCTCACGTGATCCTCGACGTATAGCCAGTCGCGCACATTGAGCCCTTCGCCGTAGACGGGAAGCGGGCGGTGATGGCGGATATTGTTGATGAATAGCGGAATCAGCTTTTCCGGGAATTGGTATGGACCGTAATTATTGGAACAGTTGGTCACG
>CAMWUX010000182.1 GCA_947177605.1 uncultured Porphyromonadaceae bacterium | reverse complement strand
GTATTAACCACAATCCCATTTGCCAATGAAATAAAAGACTGAACAACAGTTAAGCACCATAGAATAGGGAAAAGCGTTTTGCTTAAAATCTTGTGTCTGAAACTTCGACAATTTCAAATCTATCAAGATTACAAGCGAAGACGCTCACGCCATAGGCGTGGGCTTTCTTTCGTTATCGGATAGATTAGGTAGTCGAAGACCTCAGACACGGATAACAAAAGATTGTCCGCGCTTTTTTTGTGCCTTGACTTAATGAATACTACGGACATCATCATCAATCATTCAACCACAAAAAATCGAATTTAAAATGAAAAAATTAATCTTTTTGATAGTATGTGTATGCACCCTCGGTTTTGCATCAGTCAACGCACTCGCCACCGAAACTGCCTCTCAGGATGCCCCTATGTGCCAGCAAGTCGGTAATGTTTCGGCCGAAATAAACAATAACGGTAATGGCAAACTAATCAACTATAATAACTATACAGTGACCGTCTACTGGACTGTTTATGGACATAGACCTAATGGAACAAAATCAGAAGTCGGCGGTGGTTCTAAGGTTTTAGGAACCGGAACTCAATGCAGCGCACCGATTTCTTTCACTCCCAGTAGCGAATATACAAGCTACTCTATCTCGATCAATGTCCAACAGTGCAATTAAGCATAAGATTGCCTAAGCAATTTTTTGACCTAACGAGGGGCTGTTTCGTAATCTGCTGCGAAGCAGCCCCTTTAGTATCCCACTCACACTGCGGCAGCCTGGATGGGAGCCTACAGTGGCACAATGCGACACCTGGCTCCCGAAAATTCTCAATTCCTATTAGTCCAGTCAGCCCGCTACCCTCAGATTTTTGTCCGGGTACTTCGCTTTAGCGGAGAAAATTTGATTTGCTCGGATAAAGGATTTTTCATATCTTTGTATAATATTCCAATAATACCGACTTTATCCTTTCAGCATACCATAAAAGCCTATGGATAACCAGAATGAAACAAAGCCCGATCGCGATCGCCGAATTATCCGACTGATGTGGATAGTGTTTGGCTCGCTTATGTTGGCGGTCCTGCTTTTCTTTATCTTAATCTACAACGGCATAATCGGTTATATGCCCCCCGTGGAGTAACTCCGCAACCCCACCGACCGCTTTGCCTCCATCATCTACACTGCCGACGGCAAGGAGATGGGTCGATACTTCCGTAATACCGGCAACCGCGTGTATGCCGACTACGACGAGATTTCGCCCAACGTAGTCGACGCCCTCATCGCCACCGAGGATTCCCGCTTCGAGGATCACTCAGGCATCGATTTCCGTGCTCTGATGCGCGTGGGCTTCAAGACCATGCTTATGATGGACCGCTCCGCCGGCGGTGGCTCCACTATCACTCAGCAGCTCGCCAAGCAGCTCTACTCCCCCGAAAGTTCCGGCATGATAGCGCGCGGTTTCCAGAAGCCGATAGAGTGGATGATAGCCGTGAAACTCGAGCGCTTCTACACTAAAGAGGAGATCATCAAGATGTATCTCAATCAGTTTGACTTCCTCTACAATGCCGTAGGCATACGCTCCGCAGCTCAGGTCTACTTCAACAAGCTTCCCAAAGATCTCAACATACAGGAATCGGCAATGCTCGTAGGCATGGTGAAAAATCCCGCCATCTACAACCCCGTGCGCTTCCCCGAGCGCACTCTCGAGCGCCGCAATGTGGTTCTCGACCAAATGGTCAAAGCCGACAAACTCACTCAGCAGCAAGCCGATTCACTCAAGCAGCTGCCGATCGAGCTCGACTTCCACCGTGTTGACCACAAAGAGGGCATCGCACCATATCTCCGCGAAGAGCTGCGCCGCATGCTGCGCGCCAAGAAGCCCGATCGCAGCAACTACCGCGGATGGGAAATGGCTCAGTACGTCACCGACTCCGCAGAGTGGGTGCGCAATCCCCTCTATGGATGGATTGAGAAGAACCCCAAGCCCGACGGTTCGAAATACGACATCTACACCGATGGTCTGCGCATATACACCACCATCGATTCACGCATGCAGCAATATGCTGAAGATGCCGTAGCCGAACACCTCGGCGGCTATCTGCAGCCCGCCTTCTTCCGTGAGAAGAAGGGCTCTGCCACAGCACCTTACTCATCCAACCGCACCGAAGTGTCGGAAGTACGCGTACACCATCTGATCAACAATGCCATAAAGCAGACCGAGCGCTACCGCAATCTCATCAAGGCCGGCAAGACGCCCGAGGAAGCACGCGCCACCTTCAATGAACCTCACGAGATGAAGCTCTTCACCTACAAAGGAGTAGTGGATACTGTGATGACCCCCTACGACTCCCTGATGTATCAGAAGCATCTGCTCCGCACTGGCTTTATGGCTATGGATCCCGTCAACGGTCACGTGAAGGCATACGTCGGAGGCCCCGACTTCAACTTCTTCCAATACGACATGGTGTCGACCGGCCGCCGCCAGATCGGTTCTACGGTCAAACCATTCCTCTACACTTACGCCATGGAGGAGGGGCACACACCCTGCGACATGTATTCCAACACGATGCCCGACCTCACCGTCAACGGCCGTCCCTGGCGTCCCCGCTCCGGCAATGCCCGTGTAGGTGATATGGTAGACCTCAAATGGGCCCTCACCAACTCCAACAACTGGATCTCCGCCCGGCTCATCAGCGAGCTCTCGCCGGAAGCGCTGGTGAAGACAATGCAGGACTTCGGCATCACCGCACATCTCGAACCGGTGCTGTCGCTTTGTCTCGGCACCGCCGACGTATCAGTGCGTGAAATGGTAAGCGCTTACACCGCCTTCGCCAATGGCGGCATACTCTCCACCCCGATATTCGTCACTGCCATCGCCGACTCCAACGGCAACATCATATCGGAATTCACCACCACTCACTCCGAGGTGATATCCGAACTGGCATACTACCGCATGCTGTCGCTGCTGCTCAACGTGGTCGACAGCGGTACGGGCGCACGCCTGCGTGGCGCCCCCTACAATCTCCGGGGGCATATCGGCGGCAAGACCGGTACGACCAACTACAATGCCGACGGCTGGTTTATGGGATTCACCCCGCAACTCGTAGCCGGCACATGGGTAGGCGGCGAAGAGCGTTTCATCCACTTCAACAATATGGGATACGGCCAGGGCGCTGCAATGGCGCTCCCGATCTACGGCCTCTTCATGAAGAAGATCTACGCCGACAAGTCGCTCCCCTACAACCCCGATGAGCGCTTCACCTTCCCGGCCAATATGCCGCTCTGCAATGATGCCGTGGTCGAAGCCGACTCCACGGCGATGGCCGATCCCTCGATGTTCGACTGATCCCACTCTCAATACTGTATAAAAACTAAAAATACATATCACCAATGAAATTCATCGTATCTAGCAAGAC
>CAMWUX010000181.1 GCA_947177605.1 uncultured Porphyromonadaceae bacterium | reverse complement strand
TTGGATGCACGATGCACGATGCACAATGCACGATTGATTTTTAGGATTTTGAGGGTGGCGGAGGCGGGCGCTACGGGCGCCTGCGATCCGTGCTGACGCGGTACGTCGCTTGAGGTTGGTGGTGCAAAGTTAAGGGTGGATTGGGGTGGGGGAACACATATTTTTACTGTTTGTGTCCAGGGGCACGGTAAATTTCGGGTGTGTTTTTGATGGTATGGGGCTGGAGGATAGAATGATGATGAGATTTTTTTTTACTCCGAGGTTATATGAGGGAGAGAATGATGGGGTCGGAGATGAGCCAGTGATTTTCGGGGATGTGGAGCTGTGTGCCGCGGAGTGTTAACCGGCCTATATCGAGGCTATGGCGTGAGGCTGCTATGAGTTGTCGGGCTGCTTCGGTACCGAAGCGGTGTTCGTATTCTACCAAGTTCAGACCGTCTGAGCGACGGAGGCTCAACATTATGTATTCCTCTCGCTGTTCGTCTATGGTAAGGATCTCTTTCTGCTGATACTGCTGCCATCCGGACAGGTAGCGGTGGAGTGATGATACGTTGGCGGTGCGGCGGCTCGTTCCGTCATAGCTATGTGCCGATGCTCCGATACCGAGATAGGGTGTGAAGTCCCAGTAGCGGGAGTTGTGTCGCGACTGCCGATCGGGTAATGCAAAGTTGGATATTTCATAATGAAGGTATCCGGCTTCGCGCAGTTCGTGGCAGAGTATGCGATACATTTCGTCGTTGGCTTCCTGTGTGGGCAGTTGGCAATCACCGCGTTGCACGCAAGTGTATAATCGGGTGCCGGGTTCGAGCATGAGTGAGTATGCGGAGATGTGCGCAGGCCGGAGGGAGAGTACTCCCCGGATGGATTGTCGCCACGAATGTATAGTCTGTCCAGGAATTCCGAACATCAAATCGACGGATGTATTGGGAAATGCTTCGATCAACCGGCGAGCGGCGGTGATGGCATCGGCGGCTGAATGACGCCGACCTATTGCGGCGAGTTCGCTATCGTCGAGCGACTGGATGCCCATGCTGACGCGATTGACCGGGCTTCCGCTCAATAATTCGATGAGTGGGGGGTCGACATCTTCGGGATTCACTTCGATAGTATATTCCTCTATTTCGGGCCCTGACGGGAGCAGGCGGAAAAGCCGGTTGAGCTGATCGGCCGACATGATAGAGGGTGTGCCGCCGCCGATGTAGACGGTATGAACCGGCTCGCTAAGTTCACATCGACGGGTATTCCATTCGTCGATCAGGACTTCGATGTATCGGTCGATCATATCGCGATTCACACATGAATAGAAATCGCAATAGCTGCATTTGGAGTGGCAGAAGGGGATATGTATGTATAATCCGCTCAATATTGTGACTCTTTACGTTCGCAGATGTCCTTAAACTGGCAGAACTTGCACGCATCGCTTGAGGGTGCCTGCGTGAACGGCACGTCGGGATTGAATAATTCGATGATCTTGCTCTCAAACATCGGCAGGAATTCCTCTATTACGTCGTGATAGTCGAGAATGGTCTGCTTGCCGATAACAAGCGGTTCGGCTTTCTTCTTCTGGGCTATCTTATTGACGCTATATATCATGGGCTGAATTGGGATATCGGTTCCCTTGGTCTGATTATAGAAGTGGCAATAGAGTATAAGTTGCAGAAATGCTTTTACTGAATGGTCGGCAAAGACGGCTTCCATCGACGGGGCTTTGAGGGCATCGCGCCCAGTCTTATAGTCGATAAACCGGATGGAGTGCGGTGCGCCACTGTCGTCGCTTACACGAGCCTTGTCAATTCGGTCGACTCGCTGAAGGAAGTTGACAGATATAGAGTCGGTGACTTTTAGCGACCCCGTAAACTCTACCTCCGAGCCGATATACTCAAATGGGCAGAGTGTCAAATCATGCCGCAACATACCGATGATGGAGTCCTTCATTATCTCGGCGAGAATAAGTGATTCGCCGGAGAGGGGAGTGAGGAGCCCGGAGTCGGGGAGGCGATGGTATGTGCGGTTGATATTTTCAGTGATCAGTCGATCGATGGTGTGACTCTTCTTATCGAGGAGGGTGGAAAGCATCGATTCGGTGACGGTATACGGCTGGCCGGGAGCGGGTGTGAAGCTGTCGTAGATCTGCTGCATTACGTCGTGGATGATAGTACCGTATGTGCTATAGTCCATATAGTCGGTAAGTTCATCGTCGTCGTAATACCGCTCGATTTTCGAGAGATAGAATTCGAGTGGACAATTGATATATGTCTTGATGCTGCTGGCCGACAATGCACGTCCGCTTTCGGGACGGCGGAATTCGTCGAGCTTGGCCATGACCTCAGGAGTTTTGGAGATGGTGATGGGCAGGCTATCAAAAATCCGCGCGGTGAATGATGCCGTGGTATGGCGGATTCGGTCGCGACCGGCAATGTAAAGCAGTTGGGAGAGATAACGCGACATCTCATTGTTACGAAGTCCGCCTACGTTGCGCGAGTCGTAGATAAGGGTGGCTGTGCGGGCACGCGACAGGAGCCGGTAGAAATAATAGGCGTAGATGCTTTCCTGAAAGTCGAGAGTGGCCATGCCGTAGTCGCGGCGCAGGGCATCTGAAATAAAGGAGCGGGTGTAGTGCTTTCGCGGGAATACACGCTCATTCAGAGATAGCATGATGACATTTTCAAAATCGAGGGCACGGGTCTCAAGCACACCCATGATCTGAAGGCCGCACAGTGGTTCGCCGGAAAAGCGTACGCTGCCGGAGATCAATGTCCGCTCCACCAGTTTGAAGAATGCCGGTGTGTCGATGTGGATATCGTAATGGCGGGCGGCATCAAAGAGTTCGTTGACAGCCTCGGCATACGACTTGATAAAATTGAGCTGGAAGGCACTAACCGCTTCCGATGCGTGCTTGCAAAGCAGCGAGCAGATATCGAGCAGGAGGTCGCGAATGGCCGTGTTGTCGGCCGAAGGCTCTATCGGGCGGAAGATGGCCTTAAAGTCGGGAGCATCAGTGGCCAAAAATGAGTATGGGACGTTGAACAGACGCGACTTGCGGATTTCGGCCGTCACACCGTCGGCCTGCTCAGGTGAGATGGCCCGGATGGCAGGCGACGACAGGATAGCTATGACATCTTCATAAAAGTAGAGAGTATCTCCATTTTTCTGACGTGCGTGAAGCCTGAGCGCCACGATAAGACGGAAGAGTGCCGCCATAGGATTGTAGCGCATCGGGAAGCCCATGGTGACATTGACGGACGGAAACTCTCCGGGCAATGAGTGAAGCATGGGTATGAGCAGGCTTTCGTTGGGGAGAACGACGGCTGTATCTATAGCATCGGACGGATCGGGAATGGTGCCTTGGGCGACCATCTC
This sequence comes from uncultured Porphyromonadaceae bacterium, assembly GCA_947177605.1. GTDB lineage: Bacteria > Bacteroidota > Bacteroidia > Bacteroidales > Muribaculaceae > Paramuribaculum. Next base: position 43 of record CAMWUX010000181.1, on the reverse strand, counting down.
TTTCAGACACTTTTCGGTCATCTTGACCTGACCGATCTGCGAA
>CAMWUX010000180.1 GCA_947177605.1 uncultured Porphyromonadaceae bacterium | reverse complement strand
GTGTGAAGGCGCGCGCGGGTATGAAGCGCATCTTCGAGGGTTTTGAAAAATCGTGCGGTGCCACGATCTGCTGTGATCTCAAACTCGGCACTGCGACCAACGTCGCTGTGAGCTGCGAGCATTGCGTAGCGGAGGCATCGCGGATGCTCGAATCAGTTGTCGAGGATCTGTGACAGCCGCTGCTCGAGTTCGGTGGATGTAAGGCGTGTGGATAATGTGCCGCCGTAGGCTATCGAAATAGCGCCGGTCTCCTCAGACACTACTACGGCTACGGCATCGGTGGCCTGCGATATGCCGAGCGCGGAGCGATGGCGCAGTCCAAGATGTCGCGGCACGTTGGTGTCGTGGCTGACGGGGAGAATACTGCCTGCGGATTTGATGCGATTGTGGGCTATGATCATAGCGCCGTCGTGGAGGGGGGAGTTCTTGAAGAAGATATTTTCGATAAGCCGGGTGTTGATGCGCGCATCTATGATATCACCGGACATTTCGTAACTTTCCAAAGGGACGCTGCGCTCTATCACGATAAGTGCGCCGGTACGGCTCTTAGACATATTGATACAGGAGTAGACGACAGGCAGCACAATCTTATGGACGGTATCTTTCTTCCGGTCGGCATCGGCACGCTGCATCCGGAAGAGTTTGCGCAAAAAACGCCAGCGCTTTCGATCTCCGAGCTGCACGAGCAAGCGCTTGATCTGATCGGGGAAGAGGATTACGATAATGAGCAGGCCGAGACTGATGAACTTGTCGAGTATCGAGCCGATCAGTTTCATTTCGAGTATCTGCGATGCTACTACCCACACCACGATAAATGCCAAAATGCCATAGAACAGGTTAAGGGCTCCTGATTCCTTCATGATGCGGTAGGTATAGAAGAGCAGCAGGGCTGCCAGCGCTATGTCGAAGATGTCGAGCAACGTGATAGTCATGAGTTATATAATAATTGGGTTAGTGTAACGGCCTGAGCGGCCGCTTTTACGTCGTGAACGCGCAGGATTGATGCGCCAAGCGTAAGGGCTATGGTATTGAGTGAAGCGGTCGGCGCCAACGCCTCATCGGCAGATATTCCCAGGGGACGGGTTATCATTGATTTGCGCGACACGCCTACCAGGAGAGGCAATGGCAGAGCCTCCTTAAGCAATGGCAGATGCCGCATGAGCTGATAGTTCTGCTCCAGAGTCTTTGCAAATCCGAATCCGGGATCGATGATTATATCGGAGAGCCCGGCATCAACGCAGCGATTAACTTTTTCAGCCAGAGAGGTAATTACCGACTGCGTGACAGACCGGTCGGCATAATCGGTAAGCTGCTGCATAGTGGCCGGTGTGCCGCGCATGTGCATAAGTATATACGGCACTCTCATTTCGGCCACGGCCTCTATCATCCCGGTGTCGAGATCGCCCCCGGATATATCATTGACGATATCGGCTCCAGCCGCTATGGCTTCGCGGGCTACCGAGGCACGGTAGGTATCTACCGATAGGGGCATAGCCGGCAGAACGGCGCGTATAGCGCTGACGGCCTCAACGACTCTGGCGGTTTCCTCTTCAACACTCACCTCCCCTGCTCCGGGGCGGGTGGAGCATCCGCCCACATCTATAATATCGGCACCCTCACCGGCCATCGTAAGAGCGCGCTGAGCGATAGTCTCCACTCCGGCCACTCTCGACCCGAAATAGAATGAGTCGGGGGTGGCATTGATGATACCCATCACGGCCGGACGCTCGAAAGAGAGAAGCCGACCGCAGAGATTGAGACTGAAAGGTGTAAACGGATTGCCGGTAGTTGCCTTCATGTGTGCGAAGTTACTCCAATTGCGCCGTTGGTGCAAATTTATTCCTACATTTTATGGTCGAGAGGCGAGCCTGCGGGAAGTGCAACGGGCTTCTTCTCCGGCCCTTTCCGCTTCCTAACGCCGGCCTTTCGCCCTTGGCGCCCGGTAATACGGGCGGAATCGGGAGCAATATTCACCAGGACGCTGTCGGCGCACGTCCCCCGCTTCACCGGCTCGGGTGGAAGAGCCGAGCATCCACGCGCAAGTAGCACTCCACCCAAAAGCAATGCAATCACTACGACAAGCAGAATACCGCCGAGGCGCTGCAGAGAGGTGGTATTCAAAGCCATATCAAAGGAAGGTGGATACGAGCACTACTGCAATGAGCACCGGTGCGAGATATTTCACAATCCATATCACGGCGGGAATAAGACGTGAATGTATCGTACCGTGATTGGACAACTGATCATACATAAGGTTGCGCGGAGCAAACCATCCGAGGAAGAGACAGAGGAGTATCGAGCCGACGGGAAGAAGGATGTTGGTGGCAAAATTATCGAGGAAGTCAAATATATTCATTCCCAGAATCGTGAAATCGCTCCATGATCCCATTGAGAGCGAACATACGGCGCTGACGGGCAACAACGGAAGCGATACGATAAGGCATGCCTTGATACGCGAGGTATGGAACCGGTCGATAATAAAAGCCACAGAGACCTCAGCGATAGAGATCGTAGATGTGAGAGCGGCCACAGCGAGAAGGAAGAAGAAGAGTATCGACCAGAGCTGGGACATACCCATGTGGGTAAAGACTTCGGGGAGGGTGACAAACACCAACGATGCTACGCGGATCGTCTCGCCGTCGAGCCCGAAGGATGTGATGGCGGGGAATATCACCAGCCCCATCATAATGGCTACGAGCAGGTCGAGCAGCGACACTGTGACAGCGGTGCGTACCAACGGCACTTTAGAAGAGAAGTAGGCCGAGTAGGTAATAAGAATACCCATGCCAAGGCTGAGCGAGAAGAATGCCTGACCGAGAGCACTAACTATCGTAGAGCCTGTGATTTTCGAGAAGTCGGGATGCAGGAAGAAGGACAATCCGGCTCCGGCATCGGGGAGCGACAGGGCCACTACTACAAACACCACAAGCACAAGGAAGAAGAGCGGCATCATGATATTGCTCATACGCTCTATTCCCTTCTGCACGCCTCCGAGCAGGATACCTAAATTAACGAATATCATTATAAAAGTGTAGACGAGCGGCGACCAGTCGGTAGTGACGTACTGCTCCATCTTGGCGGTGAAGTGGGAGTTGAGACCGGCCTCTCCCGCGACGGGCTCAAACAGTCCGCCGGTGATCGACTGCACGAGATATTCGAGCGTCCAACCGGCCACAACCATATAGAAGCAGAGTATCAGGTAACTGGCTAAAATAGCGATCCCGCCAACTACCCACCAGGGCTTGGAGGCGCCGACATTCTTGAGCGCGCCTATGGCATCGCTGTGGCCGGCACGACCGAGAGCGAACTCACTGAGCATCACCGGTATGCCGAGATATATCACACATCCTATATATACAAGTAGAAAAGCGGCTCCACCGCCCTCCTGCACTTCCGCGGGGAA
>CAMWUX010000179.1 GCA_947177605.1 uncultured Porphyromonadaceae bacterium | reverse complement strand
GCATTGGCGGGAATCCCCGCACGAAAAGCGTACAATGACATTTTTACCATAAATTCTTATCCCCACAAATTTCCTGTTGATCCTATCATAATCTTGTGTGATGGATGAATAGCACCTCAACGCTTGGGTCGCTTCAGCCAGTACTGACGTTCGGGTTCTGGAAAACGCTCGATAGCGTAGCGCAAGGAAGTGCGAGGCATACGATCGTAATTCTTTTCAAGAAACGAAAGTAGTACATCTTTATCCCGTTTGCCGATCTCGCGCAACATCCACCCGATAGCCTTATGTATCAGATCGTGAGGATGGTCGATAAGCTTCTCCGAAACATTAATGGCGGGATGGAATATGCCATGACGGATAAATTCAAGTGTGGACACAATGGCAATTCGCTGCTCCCAAAGGTTATCGCTTTGGGAAAGGCGGTAAAGGATGTCATAATCCTCCTTTCCCGACAAACGGAGATAAGCGCCAAGCACAAATTCGCAGGAAAGGTCCACAAGATCCCAGTTGTTAGCCTGGCGAGCGTGTCGGAGATAAAACTGCGCGATCTCCTCACGCCTACGCTCTTTCGTTTTCAACGTAGATTCATCATCACACTTCTTGGGAATATTTGCCTTCATCTCCTCGACAAGGAGCAGCAGGGCGCAGAGGCGTACCTCATGCCACTTGGAATATAGCATCCGCTCAATCTCACCGAAGTCCACAGAAAGTCCGACTTGCTTGACGATCGCCCGTGTCTGCGGTACCTTCAGTCCTAAAAAGCAGTCACCATCACCATACTGACCCGTACCGGTCTTAAAGAATCTCGTCAGGTGATCGCGCTGATTATCATCGCGATTCTCCCACAGCAGATGTTCTATATCAGCAGCTTTAAGCTTTTCCATATTCATAAGTCATTGTTAATGCAACGAAATTACAAAAATTATTTCTTGATTCACTAATGATTTGGTAAAGTTTGGGAATGAAAAACGAACAAAATTCGGGCGTAGAGCGTACTTAATATAAATACGTTCAACTATATATGAAAAGTCATCACGTTTTGTTACTCTCAGGCGCGTTAATACTTACTGCTGATTTTCAGCTAAAAGCAGACCCGCCGGCATCAACTGATTCGGTTGCTGCTTATGCTACCGGCCAACTCCCCTCTCGATGGCAATATCAACCTGAATATATGCAGACGGCTCCTACCGATGATCCCTGGTGGAAGCAATATGATGACCCGATGCTCACCCGACTCATATCCATGGCCGAGGCCAACAACTACAATGTATCCGCCGCAATGAAACGCATCGAACTGGCGAAACGTCAGATCAACGCAACTCGATCCGCCCTCTACCCGACATTGGGCGTATCGGCCGGATGGAACGGTGCCCGCAACGCCGGCGCAGCATCCAACCCGATGACGGCATCACAGACAAGCAGCTACTTCAATGCCGGCGCAAATATGAATTGGGAGATAGATGTATTCGGGCGAGTTGCCGCAAAGACCAAAGCAGCAAAAGCAGGCGTGCAGGTAAGCCGTGCGGAATACGACGGCGTGATCGTGTCGCTATGCTCCCAATTGGCTTCGGCATATTACCAACTGCGCACATACCAGGAGCAGTACAGAATCACACTCGAGCATATCGAATCACAGAAGTCTGATGTGAGAATGACCGAAGTACGTCATGAGGCCGGAATCGGCACAGGATTGGAGGTATCACAAGCCAAGACGGTGCTATATACCACACAATCGTCGCTTCCGACACTCGAATCATCAATCCAAACGACTGCCAACTCGATAGCTATACTCGCCGGCGTATATCCCGCCGAACTTGTACCCGAACTGCTGCAACAGCCGCAGGCTCTCGCACAGGCTCCCGCTACTATATCACCGGGTATACCGATGGATCTGCTCCGCCGGCGTCCCGACATCGTCGAGGCCGAGATGCAATTGGCCCGGTACGCGGCGCAGATCGGAGTAGCCCGTAAAGATTTTCTTCCGGTACTCGCGCTTACAGGAAGCATCGGCACATCGGCACACGACGCCGGCAATCTGTTCAGAAAGAACAGTCTGGAATATTCAGTCGGAGCGTCACTGTCGTGGACAGTATTCGATGGCTTCGCGCGCAGCAATAATGTAGCGGAGGCCCGACTGCAGCTCGAAGCGGCCACCGACGACTATAACTTCACCGTAATGACAGCCGTAGAGGAGGTGGAAAATGCCATTAGCCAATATAATTCCGCTATCGAGCAGGTAGAAGCCCTCCAAAAGGTTGTGGCAGAAAGTGAACGCACATACAGACTCTCAGTAGAATTATATAAAGACGGCCTATCGGACTTCATCAACGTGACTGACTCACAAGTCACCTATCTCGAAAACAGAATGTCGCTCGCTTCGGCCGTAGGTAGCGTGTATTCAGCTCAGATCGCACTTTACAAAGCGCTCGGAGGCGGCATAATTCAATAGACTAACGATATAATACGATAAAGCGATGAAAGTAAAACTCCTTAACACGATACTCCCTCTTTGCACAGCAGCTATGTGTATAGCACTTACGGGCTGCGGCGGAAGTAAAGCCAAGAGCGACAATGCGGATGCTCCGCAGAAAGTACGGGTTGCAGAGGCTGTGACCGATTCGGTCGTACTCTACAAGACCGTTCCCGGTGTGATCTCGTCGGCCAATATGGCCAATGTAGTGGCGCGTACCAATGGCAAGTTACTCACTCAGAACTATACCGGAGGACAGTATGTGAAGCAGGGGCAAGTGCTTTTCACGCTCGAATCTAATTCCTACCGCGATGCCGTGCATAAGGCGGAAGCCTCTCTCGCCACAGCTCAGAGCCAACGCGATTATTACACCCAGCAACTGGCTGCGATGCGCAAGGCTTACGAAGCGGACGCCGTGAGCCGAATGCAAGTTGCGCAGGCGGAGAGCAACCTTGCTCAGGCCGAGGCATCCGTCAAGACCGCACGGGCTTCTCTGTCGACAGCCCGCGAGAATCTCAGCCACTGCACCGTGACGGCTCCTATGTCGGGCTACATCACCGAGAGCGTCATCGATGTCGGTAACTATGTAGCCGGAGAAGGCTCTGCTGTAACTCTCGCTACTATCTACGACAACTCATCCCTGCAGGCCAACTTCTCCATAAGCGACTCCGAGTATGAGAAGTTGATCGGACGCACAGGCGGTCTGACCGACAGCATCTTCCGCAATGTACCTCTGACATTCCGCGAGAAATTGCGCAATAATTACACTACAGATCTCTATTATGCATCGCCGAGTGTCGACGAATCTACCGCATCCATTCAGTTTACCGGCAACCTCACCAACCGCGACAATGAATTGCGCGACGGTATGTATGTATCCGTATCACTCCCCTATGGTGTGGAACCTCACGCCATCCTCGTGAAAGACGCGTCGC
>CAMWUX010000178.1 GCA_947177605.1 uncultured Porphyromonadaceae bacterium | reverse complement strand
TCCCTTCGGCAAACCACTTCTCCGATATCGCCACAATCACCTCTACAGAGAGCTCACAGCCAGACATCAAGGGCGTGCATTTCTCGGATTCCGTCACGGAGCAGGTGCGCTATACTTCAGCCGACGGCACCGAGATACCGATGTATATAACCTATAAGAAAGGAACTAAACTCGACGGTAAGAATCCGACATTGCTCTACGGATACGGCGGCTTCAACATCTCCCTGCCTCCATCCTTCTCAGCCAACCGTATGCTCTGGCTTGAAAACGGCGGGGTGTATGCGCAGGCCAACCTCCGCGGTGGAGGCGAATATGGACAGGCATGGCATCACGCCGGCACGAAGATGCAAAAGCTCAATGTGTTTAATGACTTTATCGCAGCAGCGCAATATCTTATAGATAATGGCTACACTAATCCTGAGCTCTTAGCTATACAGGGCGGTAGCAATGGCGGATTGCTCGTGGGTGCGGTGGCAAATATGCGCCCCGAACTTTTCCGTGTGGCCATACCGCAGGTCGGTGTGATGGATATGATGCGCTACCATAAGTTCACGATCGGTTGGAACTGGGCGTCGGACTACGGTACCAGTGCCGATTCGCCCGAGATGTCCAGGTATCTGCTCGACTACTCGCCGCTCCATAATATCCGATCGGGTGTGGATTATCCGGCAATTCTCGTCACTACGGCCGATCACGATGATCGCGTAGTACCTGCCCACTCATTCAAGTATGCGGCCACTTTGCAGGCTACGCCAACCGGATCGCGTCCGAAACTGATACGTATTGATGCCAATGCCGGTCATGGCGCGGGCAAACCTACATCGAAGATGATCGACGAGTATGCTGACATCTTCAGTTTCATATTCTACAATATGGGTATCGAGCCCAAGGCTGACAAGTAAGTGATGCGCCTACTATTGTTCATAGCATTATTGTCGCTCGGCTCCATGCTTACCGGTTGCTTTACCGGCGTGGAGAGCACTCCGCCCATCACCGATCGCGAGGTGCGAAAGTCCACGCCTCCTCCGAGCCCCGACGATAATTATCTGTCGGCTATCCGTGCTACTCGGGTCAAGGAACTCCGCCCCGGTATGAAATGGATAGTCAACGACCGCCGCATATCGCGCGTGTTTGGTGCCGAAGCCTACGATAAGCAGTTTGCTCCGGGCGATACACTCTCGCTTCTGACCATCCGGTCAGCTACTACGCTCGACGGCCGGAAGGTCGGTGAGGTGGTGTTTTCGGGAAGTAATGTCGATTCACTGGTATACCGCACCTCAATATCTTACGATACCTTCATGGCTGATTCCGCCCTCTCGCTGCCTTTTGCTGTGGAGGGGGCGTTGGTAGAAGCTGTCGGGCGGCTGATGACGGGAAAAGAGTATTATCTGATCACTTCTTCTCGGTTCGATATGGCCGATGTGGCCTATACGGGCCGAAAGTTTGTGCCGGTAACAGTGGAGGAGGTCACCTACGGCAATAGCTACTATCCGGTATCGCTTATCCTACGTGATGATCGCGACGAGCGATTCCGACTCCATATGTCGGTCGACGGCGCAAGCGTGATGCCACGCAAGTTCAGCTCGCTGCTATCGCTTACTGATCCACGGCTCAGTTATCCCGATACCACCGACGATGTGTGGGACCAGATTGTCAATGGTAAGGTCAAGATCGGAATGACTACCAACGAATGTCGCTTGTCTCTTGGCCGACCGGCCGACGTGGTCCGTCAGGCCGGCTACAGCTCACTCGTAGAGATCTGGACGTACGCCGGCGGTCGCTATCTGGTGTTCACCGACGGTATCCTCACCTCCGTAAAATAAAGCGAGCCGCCCCGCATGGGAGCAGCTCGCCGTGGTATCATCATGCCTCAGACTTGGTTAAAGCTGAGTGTCGGGATCGAGGTTGGCACCTTCAATATCCTTGAAGTAGCGGTAGGTACCTACCATCAGTTCGGCGCAGGCAGCTTCGTCGGCCACGATCAGTGCCTTGGGGTGCATCTGCAGAGCCGATATGGTCCACATCTGGGAAATGCCGCCCTCTACACCGTGGCGAAGTGCGCGTGCCTTGTTGTGACCGTTGACGATGAGCAGTACGCTCTTGGCAGCCATCACGGTGCCTACACCTACGGTGAGTGCTGTCTTCGGCACGAGGTCTACATTGCCTTCGAAGAAGCGGGAGTTGGCTATGATAGTATCCTGAGTGAGAGTCTTCATACGGGTCTTGGAAGTCAGCGACGATCCGGGCTCATTGAAAGCAATGTGGCCGTCGGGGCCTACGCCACCCATAAAGAGATCGATACCGCCGTAGCTCAGAATCTTCTCTTCGTAGCGCTTGCACTCCTCGATAGGATCTTCGGCATTGCCGTTGAGGATATTCACGTTCTCGCGGGGAATGTCGATATGGTTGAAGAAGTTGGTCCACATGAATGTGTAGTAGCTCTGCTCGTGGTCGCGGGGCAGATTGCAATACTCGTCCATGTTGAAAGTCACTACGTTGGCAAACGATACCTTACCCTCTTTGTTGAGCTTGATAAGCTCCTTGTACATACCGAGAGGGGAGCTGCCGGTCGGGCATCCGAGCACGAAAGGCTTCTCCTTCGTGGGGTTGGCTTCGTTGATACGGGCGGCCACATAGCGGGCAGCCCACTGAGATACGGTCTGATAATCAGGTTCGATGATTAGGCGCATAATGTCGATATTAGGTTGGTTAATGATGCAAACTTACAAAAAGATACTCTTCTGTGCAAATTATGGTATGTTGAGTAGCTTGTGGGTCTGGAGCGACAGACGCCACTCGGGGTTGGCCTTTACGAAATCTATGCACTCGGCGAGTATTTCAGCATTGCGCTCCGGGTCGGGAGTGTGGCACGGCTGCACGGAAAGGTGTTTGGCCGGAATCGTAGACTTGGCGGCCATTAGTGCTGCGAGGCTCTGTTTTCCTTCGTAGACAACCTTCAGTTCGTCGACACGCCTCAGTACTACGGGAGCGTATTTCGGCGAGCAAGTGATCCAGTCGATGCCTTCAGGTAGCTCACGTGTGCCATTGGTTTCTACCTGAATGAAGTAGCCGAGGCTGTGGAGAAGGTTGACCAACCGGTCAGACAGCTGCAATCCGGGCTCGCCGCCTGTGATAACGGCGTGGCGCGTCGGATAGGGGAGTATCGTATCGGCAATCTCCTGAGCCGACATCTCGCACCCGGCCTCATGGTCGGTGTCGCAGAAAGAGCAGCGCAGATTACAGCCCGAGAGACGGATGAATACAGCCGCCGTACCCGTGAAGAATCCCTCGCCTTGAAGAGAGTAAAAAATCTCGTTGACTCTCATAGCGCGTCGGCCGGGTTGGAGTCTACCACATACACGGCCATATTGCCCTCCGATTCCTGTACGACGGTCTTGTAGCAGCAGGGCACTTGTTCTGTGATCCAGCGGGCA
>CAMWUX010000177.1 GCA_947177605.1 uncultured Porphyromonadaceae bacterium | reverse complement strand
CGTCAATCCGTCTATTATCACTTCCATGAATACCCTGCCGAGCACATGGTTAAGCGCCACTACGGCATCCGCAATGACCGCTACAAGCTGATGCACTTCTACAACGACATCGACCAGTGGGAACTCTACGACCTCGAAGCCGATCCTACCGAGATGCACAATCTCTTCGGCACACCAGGAATGGAACAGGTGACCGCCGATATGCTCGAACTTCTCCGTCAGGCTCAGGAGCAGTACGACGATCCTATCCGCTTCCAGTATCCCCTCCCCCAAAGCGCACTGAAATGAACAGAGTCACTACAGCCATACTACTTGGCGCAACCTGCCTTTCGGCTGCCGCAGCTATCGAAAAGACAGTAGACCTGCCGGCCGACGCCACTATCGAGGAACGCATAGCGATAGCAGCCAACCTCGTGCCCAACGAGCAGCAACTCAAATGGCAGGAACGCTCGCTTACGGCATTCCTCCATTTCGGCATGAACACCTTTACCGACCGCGAATGGGGCGATGGCAAAGAGGATCCGAAGCTCTTCAATCCGTCGGATCTCGATACCGACCAGTGGGTGAAAACCCTGAAAGATGCCGGATTCGAGATGGTGATACTTACAGCCAAGCATCACGACGGCTTCTGCCTGTGGCCCACAAAGACCACCGACCATTCGGTAGCATCATCGCCCTGGCGCGACGGCAAGGGTGATGTGGTGGCTGATCTGCGCCGTTCGTGCGACAAATATGATATGAAACTCGGTCTGTACCTGTCGCCATGGGATCGCAATGCAGCCTGCTACGGCGACTCGCCGCGCTACAACGATATGTTTGTGGAGCAGCTCACCGAACTGCTTACCAACTACGGAACGATCGACGAAGTATGGTTTGACGGCGCTTGTGCCGAAGGCCCCAACGGCAAGCGTCAGGAATACGACTGGCTGCGCTTCCGCGAAGTAATGCGCCGCCTGCAGCCCAATGCGGTGCTGGCCATCACCGGCGACGATGTGCGCTGGGTGGGCAACGAGGGCGGCGTCGGCCGCGTGACTGAATGGAGCGTCACTCCCCTTATCCCCTCGATATTCCCCGAAGCCGACTCAGTGAAGACAGCTATGGGTATCAACGAGACTTCGCCCGACCTCGGCAGCCGGGATCTTATCGCCAAATCGTCTCGCCTCTACTGGTGGCCGTCGGAAGTCGACGTGAGCATCCGCCCCGGATGGTTTTATCATGATGATCAGCAGCCCAAGTCGCTTCTGCAATTGGCTCACATCTACCTCCAGTCGGTGGGCCGTAACTCTGTGCTTCTGCTCAACATCCCCCCGGATCGTCGCGGACTCATCGCCGAAGCTGATTCAGCCCGACTGATGGAACTGCACAGCTGGATCGAAGCGAATTTCGGCACAGATCTTACCGGGCGCGGTCCGGTGGAAATCAACACCGTGAGCCTTACGGAAGATATCTCGAAGGGTCAGCGAGTGGAGCAATTCGATGTAATCGGCTACCTCAACGGCCAGCCTTCGGTACTCGCCTCCGGCACCACGATAGGCAAGCGCCGCATACTCACATTCCCCTCAGCGCGTGTCGACTCAGTGGCTCTGCGTATCAACGAGACCCGTGCTACACCATACGCCACAATCGAAGGTATCTACGCGATCACTATGCCCGTAGACGAATCCGCACCGACCTCCGACGGCCTCACAGAGATACCGATGGAGAAAATGGATGTGACACACGTAGGCAACGCCACATTAATATATTGCCAACTTGCCAAAAAGGCAGCCGTGGCAGGATTTACCTACACTCCCGAGACCGACAGCGGTAAGATATTCAAATATACCGTAATAGCGGACAACAGGGGCTCTTGGGTGCCGATGACGCCTGCCGAATTCGGCAATATCAAGGCGATGCCCGATGCCCGCACCGTATTGTTCCCCGAGCCTGTGGTGACCGACTGCTTCGTGATCCGTGTGACACAGACGCTCGATGGCCCCGTGACTGACAACAATATTCATCTACAATTTTTTGAAAAATAACCAGAGACAATGAAAAAAATTATTGCCACAATCCTCGTAGGTCTGGCCGTAATAGCCGGAGCCTCACGCGCAGATGCACAGCTGCGCTTCGGTGTGAAAGCCGGTGTGAACGTCAACTCGTTTCACTTCGACACCGATGTGTTCAACGCCCACAACCGCGCCGGCTTCACCGGTGGTGTGATGATGGAATTCACCGCTCCGATGACGGGTCTTGGCCTCGACCTGTCGGTGATGTACACACGCCGCAACGCCAAATGGATGGAAAACAATAACCTTGTAAACGACAATCGCGACTACCTCTCCATCCCCCTCCACCTGAAATGGCGCATTTCCATTCCGGTGATCAACAAGGTGTTCCGTCCATATCTGCTCACAGGTCCCGATTTCGCCGTACTCACAAGCAAGCGCGCCATCACCGATGGCATCCGCAACCGTAAGTTCGATACCTCCTGGGACTTCGGCGCAGGTGTAGAACTTTTCTCCCACCTCCAGATCGGTGCTTCTTACGGCATCGGCATGACAAAAGCCCTCAAGGCATTCGGCGTGACCGGCTCAGGCGAAGTGGCCGGCCGCAACCGCTACTGGACCATCACCGCAGCCTACCTCTTCTAATTTCCACACATTAGAATATAGTAACCGGGCGGACGCCATCCATTCAGGTGCGTCCGCCTGCGCTTTGCAGACACTGCCAAAACGGCAGTGTCTGTCATATTAAAAACAGTCGCAACTTTTTTGGCACGAGATTTGTTTTTTATATGAATCGGAAACCAAACCGAATAATTAATCAAAATTCAAAAACAACATAAACTTTTATTTATTATGGGAAAAATTATAGGCATTGACCTTGGAACTACCAACTCCTGCGTGGCCGTGCTTGAAGGCAACGACCCCGTGGTAATCCCCAACAGTGAAGGACGCAACACCACTCCCTCGGTAGTGGCATTCGTAGACGGCGGCGAGCGCAAAGTAGGCGACCCCGCCAAACGTCAGGCAATCACCAACCCTAAGCGTACCATCTACTCCATCAAGCGCTTTATGGGCGAAACCTGCGACCAGGTAGCACGTGAAATCGAACGCGTACCCTACAAAGTAGTGTGCGGCGCCAACAATACCCCTCGCGTCGACATCGACGGCCGCGAGTATACCCCTCAGGAAATCTCCGCTATGATTCTTCAGAAGATGAAGAAGACTGCCGAAGATTATCTCGGACAGTCGGTGACCGAAGCTGTGATCACCGTGCCCGCTTACTTCAACGACTCGCAGCGTCAGGCCACCAAAGAGGCCGGCGAAATCGCAGGCCTTACAGTTCGTCGAATCGTCAACGAACCTACGGCCGCCGCACTTGCCTATGGCCTCGACAAGAGCAACAAGGATCAGAAGATCGCTGTATTCGACCTCGGTGGCGGTACATTCGATATTTCTATCCTCGAAC
>CAMWUX010000176.1 GCA_947177605.1 uncultured Porphyromonadaceae bacterium | reverse complement strand
CGTTAACCTCGCCTTCGGTGGCAGCTTCACCCGTCACTATTCGCGTTCCACCTCGATCTTCACCGGTATCGATACCTCCGGTATTCCCAACGCATTCGTTCCTCAGAACAGCAAGCACACCCGTCCCGCCAATCCCAACGGCTCCGCTACCAGCGCCAGCGACTCCTGGGACTACACCGACTGGTCGACAGCTCTCTTCGCTACCGCCAGTGTAGGTCTGTGGGATAAGGTTTATATCGACGGTTCGTACCGCCGCGACTGGTGTCAGGCCTTCCAGCAGTTTACCGAAAGCGGCAAGTACCTGTCGTTCGGCTACTACTCACTTGGTGCCAACGTGCTCCTTGATAAATTCCTCCCCCAGACACAGTGGCTCGATCAACTCAAGTGGCGCGGTAGCTACTCCGTAGTAGGTAATGCAGTGCCCAACAACTTCTTCGGTCGTCAGTCGGTCAACTTCGCTACCGGCGTTGTCACCGCCCGTCCCCCTGTATTCGAGGATCCCAAGCCCGAGACCACCCGCGCATTCGAGACCGGTATCGACGCCTGGTTCTTCAACAACAAGTTCAACGTCGACTTTACATATTATAACTCGACTCTCGAGAACCAGTTCCTCTATGTATCCACCGGTACCGGTGAATCCAAACCTGTCAACACAGGTAAGATCCGCAACACCGGTGTAGAAATCTCCGCAGGCTATCGCTGGGCCATCAATCCCCAGTGGTCATGGCAGACCAACGTCAACTTCGCTTACAACGACAACAAGATCCTTGAAACCTACATGCAGGAAAACGGCGTACCTTATATATATGAGACAGGTCCGAAGGCTTTCCATATCAAGTATCTCGAAGGCGGTAAGTATGGCGACATCTACGTCAACTCTTTCCAGCGCGACGAAAATGGCTTCATCAAGGTGTCCAGCGCCGACGATCCACTCAACGCTTCGCCCATGATGGCATCCGGTAAGTACGAGACTTATGTAGGCAACACCGTATCGCCTTATACTCTCGGTTGGTCCAACACCTTCAACTACCGTAACTTCACTCTCTACTTCCTCATCGATGGCCGCATCGGCGGTAAGGTAATGTCGCTCACCCAGCCTGACTTGGATCGCTACGGTATCTCTGAGAACTCGGGCGCTGCACGTCTCCACGCCGAAAACCTCGCCGCTCAGGGCGACATGAGCCTCATGTATGTAGCTCCCGACGGTACCCGCGTGCCCATGATGTATCTCCCCGACGGTTCCGGCCGCACTATCTCCGTAGAGCGTTACTACAAGACTATCGGTCAGAATCCTATGGAAGATCACGTGTACAACGCTACCAACTTCCGTATGCGCGACATCTCCCTCGCCTACAACCTCCCCAACCTCTTTGGCCAGGGCAAGGGTATGACCGCTCAGTTCTCAGTTAAGAATGCATTCTTCCTCTATAAGGACGCACCCGTGGATCCCGATATCTCCGTATCGGCTGCCAACGGCTTCTCCGGTATCGACTGCTACTCGCTGCCTACTCTGCGCTCCTACTGCATCACTCTGAAATTTAATTTCTAACCAATTCCCACACGTATCTTACGATAATGAAAAAGATTATATATTCAGCTTTAGTCGCTTCGCTCGCCTTTGGCGGCATGCTTTCGATGCAGTCGTGTGGCGACGAGCTCACCCCTTACCCCTGGATCAAGCAGGAGGAAGGTCCCGCTCAGGACGAAGACCTTGCCGCATCCGACATGGATGTACTCGAAAGTCAGCTCCGCGCCGCTATCCCTCACATGCTCAACTATGCACACGAGGCAGGCGGTAGCACTTCCTGGGCTGCTCACAAATATCAGTACCAGCGTTCCAACAGCATCGACAACTATGCCGGCTATTGGACTACAACCAAGGCCAACTTCGCGTTCGGCCCCGCTCTTCCGACTCTCTATACCGAGAACAACGGTTACCTCGGCGGTCCGCTCGACAATGTGACCTTCCAGTATTCTAAGGACGCTATCCGCTCCTGGGATAAGGCCATGTATACCGAGATTGATGAGACGACCGGTGAAAAGACACAGGTGCTCCGTCCCCGTCCCGAATGGCGTGCCATCGCTCTTATCTGCCAGGCCTACATCGGCCATGAGATCGTTGACTTCTACGGCGTATGCCCCTTCAACGACTGGCGCGACTGGAAGCGTACCACTCCCATCAACTATGAAGCCGGTGCAGAAGTCTACAAGCAGATTCTCGCTGACCTCGACGAAGCTATCGCTACCCTTAAGGAGAAGCAGCCCAGCGCAGCCGACCTCCAGCGTGTGGAAGGTGCTATGGCCAACTTCACCATCACAGGCTGGGAATGGCAGTATTGGGTGAAATTCGCCAACTCCATCAAGCTCCGTATGGCTATGAATATCGTCGACTATCAGGATCCCAATCCCTTCTATGGTCCTGAAGACGCCCTTAAGCCCTTCGACGCCCGGCATATTGCCGAAGAGGCAGTGGCCGATGAGATCGGTGTACTCACCGATGCCGACGCTCGCGACGTGGCCCACCACTCCGGCGACACCTGGAATTGTGTATATTATATGCTCAACCACCAGTGGAATGATACCCGTCTCGGTGCATCGCTCGAAAATATCCTCAAGCACTTCAATTCGCCCCTTCTCACCGTCTGGTTCTCGCCCAACACCAACCAGATCAAGAGTACCAGCGGTGTCGTAGCTCCCACCGGCATCTACGGTGTGCGTGCAGGTATCATGATGATGGATACTGGTAACCCCGACACCGGCGGCTATGGCCCCTTCGGTCGAATCAATCTTGACCAGCAGCACATGAAGCAGCCCTTCTTCAAGCGTGCAGAGGCTATGTTCCTCCGTGCCGAAGGTGCTCTCCGCGGCTGGAACATGGGTGGCGACGCTAAGGATCTTTATGAACGCGGTATCCGCCTGAGCCTCGACGAATGGGGCTGTGGCGATCAGGCCGACGCTTATCTGGCTCAGGACAATCTGCCCGCCCTGCAGTACTGCGACTACTATCAGCGTACCAATGACTGCGATGGTCGTGTCTCCGTAGGCGTGAAGTGGAACGAGGCCGATTCCAAGGAGCTCAAACTCGAGAAAATCATCACTCAGAAATACATAGCCAACTTCCCAATGGGTGCTGAAGCATGGACCACATACCGCCGCACCGGTTATCCTCGTCTCTTCCCTGTGAAGGTCAACAATATGCCGGCCGTCGACACCGAAATGCAGATCCGTCGCCTTTCGTTCGAGCGCACCGAGAACAATGGCGTGGAGATCGATCAGATCACACAGCTCCTCGGCGGCACTCAGGACAATGGTACCCGTGTATTCTGGGACGTAAATTCCGCCACATGGGGTAAGGACGCTCAGGGCCGTTACATCCCCGACCATCACCTCTAATCTTAATATTTTGAATCTCTAAGTTATGAATATATTCAAGAAAATATTTCTCGGAGCAACTGCCGTAGCC
>CAMWUX010000175.1 GCA_947177605.1 uncultured Porphyromonadaceae bacterium | reverse complement strand
CTACGGTAGCAAAGCATAGCACAACTGCCGAGGAGTATACACCTCGGCAGTTGTGCTATGCTTTGCTACCGTAGCGTCAAACGCATCGGTCCATCGTTTCAGCAGCGACTCATCCCCGCAGAGTGATTCGATATAGTGGCGCATATCGTATATACCGGTGCTCATCACCACCTTACGGAAGTACGGCACAGGTTGATAATCCGTGCTGCCCGGTCCGTAAGTCTCAAGAATTTCGCGGGTCAGTGCCGCCAGATCATCAAGATTGGCAGTGCGGATCAGCGATATGCTGCAACCGTATCCATATCCTATACGATACTGATAATCGTAGTAGTCAAACGTATTGCCCATTGCTACATCAAGCTGAGCATCCTTGGCGAGTAGCGGGGCTACATTCAGATCGTAAGGCATCCCTTCCAGACCGAGCTCGGTGGCGCAGGCCACGATCATCGGCGTGCGGTGGCGTAGCTCGTAGGCCACTTCCACTGTGCCCATGTGGCAGCAGTCGAAGTAGATGAAGTCCCAGTCAATGCCGTCGATGGCTTTGTTGAGCGACTCGATGCTCATCTTCTTGGCCGGAGTGCCGTCCCATCCGAAAGAATATGTCGACATCTGCCCGGACGCCTGCTCAGCACCCTCCTCGATAGTGCCGTAGTCATGAAGCCAGCCCGTACCGTGGCTCCACAGCACAAGTCCGTAAGAGTCGGCCTGTGCATAGCTCTTTGCGTCATCAATCACCTGACGCATACGTGCCACATCGACCGATGAGAGCCCGTCGGTATAAGTGAAGAGGGTGTTGGATGTGCCGTCGCGCATCACCTCGCGTAGTTCGGGAGAGCCGAACGTCGGAGCGTAATACACGAGCAACCGTCCGGGAGCTGATTCCGGGAGAGCGGCCATGCCGTTGAGCATCTCCTTAAAGTCCTGCGATGCGTAGCTCGAAAGATTGTTGTTGGCCACCATATAGACCAATACCGCGCGTGAAGCCTCCGACTTGGAAGGTTCCGGCTCGTCCGACGACGTACATCCGATCGCCAAAGCCATGCATATACACGGTAGTATGATTCGTTGAAGTATTGAGAGTATTCTTTTCATAATTTCCGATGTCAAAGTTACGAAATTTTTGCGCTTCGACGGAAAAAGTATAGGATAATAAAAAATAAAGATATATCTTTGCTAACTAAATAACGTTAAATCCAATATCCAAATCAAGTGATGACAACAGGCAAACCTTATGTAATAGGCATCGATATGGGAGGCACCAACACGGTGTTCGGTATCGTCGACGCCCGCGGTGTAGTGATTGCAAGCAACTCTATCAAGACTCGCAAACACAATAAAATAGAAGACTATATCGATGAACTCTACAATGAGACTATGCGCCTCGTAGAGAGTGCCGACGCCAAGGATAAGATCTACGGCATCGGAGTTGGAGCACCCAACGCCAACTATTTCACCGGCGTGATCGAAGACGGTGTCAACCTACCCTGGCCCACCCCCATACCCTTCGCCCAGATGCTTTCCGACAAGTTCGGTATTCCCGTAGCTATCACCAACGACGCCAACGCCGCCGCTATCGGTGAGATGACCTACGGAGTGGCCCGCGGTCTCAAGGATTTCATCATGATCACACTCGGCACCGGCGTAGGCTCCGGCATCGTGATCAACGGTCAGGTAGTTTATGGCCACGACGGCTTCGCCGGCGAGCTCGGCCACGTTATCGTCAAGCGCAACAACGGACGCCTCTGCGGCTGCGGTCGTACCGGCTGCCTCGAGACATATTGCTCCGCTACAGGCGTAGCTCGTACCGCACGCGAATATCTCGAAATCACCGACACCCCCTCGCTTCTTCGTGAGATTCCGATCTCCGAAATCACATCCAAGGATGTCTACGATGCAGCTATGAAGGGCGATAAGCTTGCCAAGGAAGTGTTCAACTACACAGGCACCATACTCGGCGAAGCTCTTGCCGACTTCACGGTATTCTCCGCACCCGAAGCATTCGTTCTCTTCGGCGGTCTCGCCAAAGCCGGCGACCTTCTGCTCAAGCCCATCAAGGAAGCCCTTGAGAAGAATATGCTAAGCATCTGGAAAGGCAAAGTGAAAGTGCTCTTGAGCGAGCTCAAGGAAGCCGATGCCGCCGTGCTCGGTGCCAGCGCCCTCGGCTGGGAGGCCAAGCCTCTCACCGAAGCTCAGGCTTAATTTGTAAAATACGATATTTCAAGTCGCTGCTGTCATTCATGATGGCAGCGACTATTGTATTATCCCTTTTTGTTATACACCCGGCAGTGGAGTGCCGATGTGATTCGTGGCAGATTGATATTGGCCGAAGTCGCCATAAGCATCAGCTCCACATCTGGAAGCTCCGATGCATACGCAGGCTGTATATACCGATAGTCGGGAAAGGCAATGAAGCCGTTGCGCTGATAGAACGCAATGCGCTGTCGGGCCTGAATACTTGTGGAAGCAGGCTCTACTTCGAGCACAATAGGCTTATCCGTTGCGTCAACGACCTCTCGCAGCGCACGTCCGCCTATACCCTTGCCGCGAAAAGCAGGCTCTATGGCAAAGTGTTCTACATAGATTGCATCGCCAAGATCCCACAAGGTCATAAAACCGGCAAATCGTCCGCGCGAGCGTATGAGCACCGTCCGTATCCGTGGACAGTCACTCCGCATAAGCGCTGTGAGTTGTGGCCACGGACGGCGTTCCTCCTCGGGAAAACTATCCATATATAGCGGCTTCATCAGTGCGAGCGTCTTGGCGGAAGGTACAGCTCCGATCACTACGTCGCACACGTATAGGCTGATCATCCTCTTGAGTAGCGGCAGAGACATCAGCGGCAGTATAAACGCCCCTGCGGCATCAGCCGCGAGATCGAGCCAATCCCCGCTGCGTCCTACCCCCATTGCCCCTTGCAGCAACTCGATCAGAGCGCCTAAAGCCGTGGTTCCTATCGCAGTCAGCACATAGGTAGCCTTCGATAGTCGCCCCGAATATCGACCGATATCCCACATCGCGGCCAGCGAAATCATACCGAACATCAGCGCGTGTGCCACCTTGTCGGCGTGTGGAAAAGGCGGCAGTTCCGGAGCCTGATCCCCCGGCATAAGGGTCAGTATGAATAGTATGGTCACCCCTGTCGCCGTCAGTAGAAACAGAGGGATTCGGTTAAGTATACGCATTGCCATACCCCAAAGGTAGTAATTATTTTTTATGTCGAAAAAATTTCATATTGTTATCGATTTGAGTAAATTTGCGCTAATTTGTAAGAAAAAGTATCCGGGAAGGAGTATTTATGTCAAAGAAAACTCAGTTTGCTTCGCGAATAGGCTTGATTGCCGCTACCGTCGGCTCGGCCGTAGGTCTGGGAAATGTATGGCGTTTCCCCGCGGAAGTGCAGGAGGGCGGTGGAGCCGCTTTTCTACTTGTATATATATGATGTGTGATATTGCTCGGCATACCGGTGCTGCGCAGTGAGTTCGCTCTCGG
>CAMWUX010000174.1 GCA_947177605.1 uncultured Porphyromonadaceae bacterium | reverse complement strand
GGGCGAGAGGCCGCGTTCGCGCTGCAGGTATGCTTCGTAGTGGTCGAGCAGAGGGTAGAGGTAGGTCATATCCAGATGTCGAATCGCTGGTGATAGAGGTGCGGATAGCCGGTGATGATGGCAGCGGATGTGCCTCGGAAGAGCATTCCGGCGGGCATCGCGTCCCACGCTTCTATAAGGGCGGGGATGGCGTCGGCGGTGGCGAAGGCGATGCCTTCGGGTGCGGGCGATGCGGCTACGGGACGTGGGCAACCGGCCGGGAGCAGATCGGCCACGATCGCGGCGAGCGCTTCGGCTTCGGTGCCGCTGCAGCTGACGGGGAGCGGTGCTACGTGAAGACAGAGGCGGTAGAGGAGGCGCGCGAGGTGCGGACGCAGACTATGCTCGGCGGCGATGCGGTCGAGCCGCGGGTAGGCATAGAAGTGGCAGGGCTGGGCTATCACCCGCCGCAGGAAGTCGTAGGCGAAGGGTGAGTGTACGCCATGGCCGCGGCGTCGCCACAGCCGGCGTGGAGCCGACAGCCAGTTACTCCTTATGCCCACGGCCACGGAAGTATCTTACGGCTGCTGCTGCGATTGCGGCGAGCAGTGCGAGATAGATGATGATTACGGCTATGGTGGCTGCGGTGACTGTGGTGTGGATCGACGGCGGGTCGAATGTCATCACCAGTTGGTGGTCGCCACCGGGCAGGCGTATGGCGCGCAGGATATAGTCGACGCGCCCTATCTCCACGGGGTTGCCATCGACGGTGGCCTGCCATCCCCAGGGGAAGTAGATTTCGGAGAATACCGCCACGGCATCGGCGGCCGTATGGTAGCGGTAGGTGAGCCGGTTGGGGGCGTAGGAGGTGGCATAGATGGTGTCGCCGGGAGTGGTGGGAGCGGATTTACCAAGTATGGTTTCCATGGAGCGGTCGGCCACGGCGGTGGTGGCGGGATCGATGTGCTCGATTGCGGCGATCTCCTCGACGGGAGTATCGACGTAGGTGAGTGTGTCGACGAACCATGCGTTGCCGAGCGCGTCGGGGTTGGCTATCACCTGACCGCGCTGCACGTAGTAGCGTGCGTTGAGCATATTGGCCACGTTGAGCAGGTCGCGGTCGCCTCCGAAGTAGTAGGTGATTATGTCGTTGACGCGTGTGAGCTTGGCTGCATGGTATCCTCCGACGGTCTTATGGAAGTAGGAGGGCTCGGCTGAGGAGAATCGGTCGAAGTCGAGCACGCGGTAGTTGGATGATCCGTCGGGGAGATCCCATCTGTGACCATCGGCAAGTATCTGCGAGTCGGCGGCTGTGGGACGGAAGCGGGTGGTGAGCAGTGATCGGTCGGCCGAGAAACTGTCGTGGTCGACGTAGCGCTTGTTGACGAGTATGAGGTCGCCGGCTATGATTACGCCGATGCCGATGGCTGCTACCTTGACTGAAAGGCGTCCGCGGAGGTAGCAGAGCGTGATGGCGCCGCCGAGCAGGATGATGATGAGCGAGCGCATGGCGTCGGCTTTAAGCAGACCGTAGCGCAGCTCGGAAACTACTGTTAAAATATTAGATGTCCCCATAGTTTTTATATAACCATCCAACATCTCGGATTCAGAGGAGGCGATATTATTAACATATATGGCTAAACCGATATTGAGCAAGATGGCAATGACAGAGATTATGGCGACGCCCCGCCATATAGTTCTATTCCTTTGTGATATTTTCTCCGAATACTTCCTGCGCATAAAAAAGCTCATAATAAGGGCACCGATTAGCAGACATAATAATGAGCGCAGGGCGTCGGTTCTTACTTCATTGAGCTGGCTGAAGCGCAGCTCGGTGGCGGCGGTGTAGATGCTGTAGGGCATCTCAACTCCTACGTATTGATTCCATATCTGCTGGTCGTGGGTCGTGACACCGGGACCGAATAGCGCCGGGAAGAGCCAAGCTATAAGGCAGATGGCTGCGCAGATGCCGAAGCTCCAGTAGACGGGCAGGCGCCAGCGCTTCCATGCTTCGGGAGCGGGTACGCTGAGCAGTCGGCCCAGAGCTAATGCGCCGAGCAGCGGGATGGTGAATTCGGCTATCACGAGTATGCTCTCGGGGGTGCGGAACTTGCTGTAGAGCGGCATATAGGAGATCATGAAGTCGGTAAGCCACATACAGTTGCGCCCCATAGCGAGCATTATCGACAGGATGGTGAGCACTATGAGCACCCACTTGAGCGGGCCACGCACTATGATGCAGCCCAGGAGGAAGAATACCATCACCAATGCGCCTACGTAGACGGGGCCGTTGGTGCCTTCAGGCTCTCCGAAGTAGTCGGTGAAGAGCTGGAGATACGCGGTCTCATCGCGCGAGATGGTGCCGTCGGCCACGAGGTCGTTGAGCTTGTCGGCCTGAGTCTTGTTGAGCGACAGATATTTCTGTCCGCCTTTCTCGGGCTTGTTGGTGGCTCCGCCTTTGATGTTGGGTATGAGCAGGGTGAAGGATTCGGACTGACCGTAGCTATACATCGTGAGGTAGTCTTTCGACAGGCCGGTGTCGGTAGCGTCGGCATCGGTGGATGGTAGATCGGAATAGTTGCCGCGGATTGTCTGCTTGGAGTATTCGTAGGTGTTGTATAGCGATGGAAGGTTGGCTGTGACGGCGAGCGCTCCGGCGAAGAGGGCTACGGCTGTGGCAATTACCCAACGGCGCATTTCCTTCTTGCGGATGGCATCGATGAGGTAGACGAGGACGAAGCCGAGCACTACGGGGAGGAAGTAGTAGGTCATCTGCACGTGATTCCACGCTATCTGCAGGGTGCCGAACAGGGCGGTGAGTGCTCCGCCCCACAGGTATCGGCCACGGTAGCAGAGCACAAGGCCGGCGATCGTGGGGGGCACGTAGGCCAGTGTGACGAATTTCCAGATGTGTCCGGCTCCTATTATTATTATGAAATAGGAGGAGAAGCCGTAGGCTATGGCGCCTATCAGCGACACATACCAGCGCTGGCGCATCACCATCAGGAGGATGAAGAATCCGAGCATCATCATCATCAGGAGATTGGCCGGTTCGGGCAGGCCGAGGCCATAGAGCTTGTTGAGCCACATGAAGAGGGAGTCGGAATCGTAGGATGGTGATATCTGGAAGGTGGGCATGCCGCCGAAGAGGGCGTTGGTCCATCGTGTTGTCTCGCCGGTGGCGGCGGTAAATGACTGTGCTTCCTGGCCATTGGCGTAGCCCTGACGGATGTCGTGCTGATTGAGCAGATTGCCCTCTACATCGTCGGGATAGAAGTAGATGAGGGCCACTAAGGCCATGATGGCGAGCGATCCGATGGTAGTCCAGAGCGACCGGCTGCGCAGTATTTCCTTGATTTTCTCCATATCGTTGCGAAATTTGAGCGTAAAGCTACAAAAAAAATCGCAAATAACACTTAATCATGGGGGACGGCGGTATGAGCGAGGTGTCGGAAACCTGAGAAAATTTATGGTAAAAATGTCATTGTACGCTTTTCGTGCGGGGAAGCTCGGATAA
>CAMWUX010000173.1 GCA_947177605.1 uncultured Porphyromonadaceae bacterium | reverse complement strand
CTGACTATGAGCCAGACACATATTAATGCCATAACGGCGGCGAGGAGCCATGGCTTGACTTCGCGGGCGGGGGCTGCGAGGCTGTGTCGGCCGAAAGCGTGCGCTATAGAGTCGGCTGACGGGTAGACCGCTACGATATTGCCGGTGGCGCGGTCGGCGAGATCAGAGATCGGTATAGTCGATGTGCCTTGTTCGGGATGACGCATTGTTGCGCGGTCGCCTTCGATACGGCTCACCACGCAGTATGTGCCGTCGGTGAGACCGGCGACAAACGGAGCAGGTACTGCGGCAATGTCGGCTTTGCTTGCAAGTGCATAGCCTTCAGCGTCGATGCCGTAAGTGCCGAGCAGTTTGACGAGGCCGAAGAGCGAAGGAAAGGCCATAGTACGGAAGGCCTTGTCGGTGTAGGCGGGCGTGAAAGGAACGTCAAGCTCTTCGAGCAATATTGAGAGCAGGGTAGTGGGTTTCATAGGGTCTGCACGCCTCCTCCGTTGACCATAAGAGTCTGACCGCTCACCCATGATGATACCGGGGCAGCGAAATATAGCACTGCGCCGGCTATGTCGTTTACCTCGCCAAGCCGGTGGATCGGAGTGTGAGCAAGCATCCGGGTTTCGATCTCGGGAGTGAGTACCGAAGCCAGTGCGTGAGTGCGGGTGGCTCCGGGGCCTATACAATTGATGCGTATACCCATCGGACCGTAGTCGTAGGCGAGATTGGCCATCATGTGGTTGAGAGCGGCCTTCGACGAGGCGTAGATCGCCATATCCGGATCTTTGTTGACGCTACTCATCGAAGTGATGTTGACGATTGAGCCGTAGCCCGAATTCTTCATATAGGGAGCGGCGAGTTTGCTCAGTTCCCACGGAGCGAATACGTTGATTGCATAGATATTTTCAACGTAGGCGCGGTCGATGTTGTAGGGATTCTCGCGTCCGCCACCGCCACGTCCGGCGTTGTTGACGAGGATGTTGATGGTGCCGAATGTGCTGACAGTCGCATTGATGAGGGCTTTTAGATCGTCGGAACGCGATACGTCGCAGGCTGTAGCGGAGGCTTGACCGCCGGCTCGCGCTATTTCATCAGCTACGGCCTGCGCCTTCTCCAGCGATAGGTCGCTTACCATTACCGATGCTCCGGCTTCCGCCAGTATGATGCACGATGCTTTACCGATCCCGTCGCCACCGCCGGTGACTACGGCTACTTTGCCTGAAAGGTCGAAGAGGGATTCAATATTTTTAGCCATAAGAGAATAGTATCAGATAAGATGAGTTGATACTATCCAAACATCCGGCGCCGACCGATAGTTCGTGGCTATACTATACTCCGAGTATGATAGAGGGTGAAATATTGAGTTTCCGGCTGATGATACGCGCGACTTTAAGTGTTGGCTCGCATTTGCCGGAGAGATAGTCGCATACCCGCGACGGGCTGATCCCGAGTAGTTTGGCGAGGGAGGCTTGATTCAGTCCCATTTCATACATACGCAACTTGATCACCTCAATGAGTGTGGGCTCTCCTATGCTGTAGTGCTCCTCGTCGTAGTCGGCGACGAGATTGCCGAGCAGTGTCAGTTCCACCATCTCGGGATCATCGTAAGGGGTATTGTCGGGAAGTTTAAGCATCAGTTCTTCAACCCGCTTCAAAGCACCATTATATTGCGTTTCATTCTCTATCTTTACCATACCTTAAATATTTGCAATGTCTTTAATTCTGTCGTATTCGGCGTGTGTGCCGATGAAGCGTATCAGTACAAACCTGACTGTAAATTTTACCACAGCCACAAGTCGGAAGTCGTTGCCCTTTATGTTGAATACGTAATGCTGATTGCCTACGTAATCCACCGAATTGAATGTTTGTCGCATATCGGCTAATGAGACCCAATCGGCTTCCTTTACTTTCTGACTCCAATCCTGCAGGGCTACTTTTGACTCGGGATGGGCTTCGTAGTACTGTCGGATAGTGCGCGCGGCTATTATTCTCATTATTGTTTATTGAATGATGTGTTGCAAATTTAGCGATTGAATTTTGAATTTCAAAATATTTTGATATGCAAAAAAAGTGGCGGAGGGGCCGGAGCCTCTCCGCCGGGGCTACGGTTGCCGGCGGGCGGGTGTATACACAATCGAAATCAAGAGCGAAAGCTAAAACCCGGTTACTGCGTCGAAATCAAAAACGACCTCCGACTGTCACGTCTTTCTCGGTCAATACACGATCCACCCTAAGTGTCGCTACTGTCATGGAAGCGGCGAAGCGGTATCGTGGTGGGGTACAGCCCGGACAAAGTTCTTCGTAATGCTCATTTCCTGATAATTTACGCGGGCATATCGCTATGATATGCTTGCGCGTTCGAAAGGGGTGTCACACACTTGCCGCCGGCATTCAGAGCCCCGGCGCCACAAACGGGTCGCGGGACTCTTACCGTAGTGGTTACTGCTTGCCGAGGTGCGATACGGTCTCGTAGATCTCACGCAGAGAGTCTGGTATCACGATGCGGTAGTCGCCTATCTCGGCTGTGCGCTTATGCTTGTAGGCGGTCATCTGCGCGCTGATGAGTTCACGTCGGTGGTTGTACTCGTCCAGTTGCTCGGCATGCTTGGTGTCGACTGCTATCCGGGAGGTTTTCACTGCCTTTTCGCAGTCGTATTTGTAGGCATTGACCTTCGCTTGCGCCTCGCGGTATTGCTTCTGCAGGGTGAAATAGACCTCGTCGACGTTGGTGGAATCTACTGTCGGCACGTAAGAAAAGATTAATGTGTCGCGTCCGTCGCCTTTTACGTCGCGAGGCTTCTGGATATGCTCGTTGAGCGCTTCCCGTGCCGAGGCGAAACTGCCGTCGGGATGTATGGCTTTGCCCAGCACGGCAGCGAGTGTCTCCGTCTCGTAGTAGCGGTTGCGTTCGGCTAAGGTGAGTGAGGCATAATACTCGTCGTCGGTTAGACTCTCGCCTCGCTCGGGATACTTGGGGATATCGATCCCGGCAATTTTGCAATAGTCGTCGAACGTGATATCTTCCACTTCTTCGATCAGGCGCTCCTTGGCTTTGATCGCCTCGCGAAGCCATGCGATCAGCGACTTGGCTTTGGCTACCGAGTGTAACTTGCCGATCACAGTCTCGAGTTCAGAGAGGTCAGATCCGTGAGAGAGTTTGTCGGTCGACGTATTGCCGATCAGAGACACTTCGGTGGAGTAGAATGTGAGCGCACTGAGCGACGTTTCGATGCCGCGTATCATCTCTTTTGCGAGGTTGGCCACATGGTTGGCTGAGGTCGAAGTGAGGCCCTGGCCGTCGGGCGAGAAGAAAATCATGTCCTTTTTCATCGTCGTATCGTTTTAATCAGTGTTTTCAGTTGCAAAGTTATATGGAAAGTGCGCAGTCTAAATGCACACAAGGCGTAAAAATTTGCGATTATCGAATAAATCGCTGTAAAATTAACAAATTTACGAGCCGAAAAGACTGATTACAGCAAAAATAAGTTGTGAGTAACCTGATCGTCTATAGGGT
>CAMWUX010000172.1 GCA_947177605.1 uncultured Porphyromonadaceae bacterium | reverse complement strand
ATTACATGACGCTATGGTTGTGATCGGTATGGTTGTACTCTCAACTGTCTTCTTTTAAAAAAGCCACGAACTCCGCATTGAGCCGTGTACCTTCATATTCCGAGGTATCGATGCTATAACTGAATATCTCGCCTGTACTTTTGTCAAGCCATTTTCTCTTTCGGAGATGAAGATGGGTGAACCTGCCTCGCAATGGAAAATCCTGAATAACCTTATAATCCCCGAAGCCGTATGCTATGATATTTTCATTCGCGGCGTCTCTTTCTTCCTGAATCTTCTTCTCGTCGAACCATATGTCAAACCGTTCATCGGTCTTTTCGTAGCGGACGATGTCGAAATTGTCTACTATTTCTGTCGGTAGCAGTTCCCGTAGTATATCTATATGTTCCATGCACAAAGATACGCATTATACGGCAGTCCGTCACCTTCACCAACCCGAAATATCTACGTAACCATCCGAACTAAGCCGTCTTGATTGGAACAAAAAAATCGCAGGGAGTTATCCTTGCGATTTTTTGTAATAATATGGCAGCATCTGTCTGATCTGTTCGGGTGGAGTGTCATCGTGCAGGGTGTCCAATACGTCAGTGAGCCATCTGAGCGGCTCGATACCCACGATGTCGCAGCTTCCGATCAATGAATATAATATTGCGTTGTCTACGGCTCCGCTGTCGCTTTTGCTGAACAGGTAGTTCTTGCGTCCCATCACCGACGGACGCTGTGAACGTTCCACCGGGTTGTTGTCGATGTTGTAACGCCCGTCAAGCGCATACCGTCTTAATCTTGGCCAGAGTTTGTAGGCGTAGTCAAGGGCCTTGCCCATGGGGTCGGATGGTGTGCATTGGGTGTGCACCTGTTCCATCCATTTCTCCATTGCATCCATTATGGGCATTGCCTTGGCCTGACGCTCGGCGGCTATCCATGCATAGTCCGCTCCTTCGGCTTTAAGATTGGCTTCGAGTTCATACAACAGCTCTATCCATCTTACGGCCCGGGCGGCCAGATGCGGATGCGAGCTCTGAGCGTCGGTAAACTTACGGCGCACGTGTGCCATGCAACCCAGCAGGGTCACATTATCCTGTAGCTCAAAATAGTCATAGACGCCATAGCCGTCTGTCTGGATCGCCCCATGGAAGTCGCGCAACTCCGCCCGCGGTACAGCACCGGCACGGGAACCGTTGAGGTAAAGGAAGTAAAGTCCGTGACTGCGGGGACGGTTGTCAAGGAACTGCCACGCGTACCCTTTTCTGCTCTTGCCCGGGGAATCGGCTATTCGCCAGGGCACCTCGTCGATCTGCAGGTAATCACTCCCGAGTATGTCTTTGCGCAGAATTTCATACAGGGGTTCGAGCTTCGATGCCACTGCATGTACCCAGTCGTTGACGGTGGATGACGGCAATCTCACACCCAAATCGGCATACTGCCTGACCTGACGGTGTTCGGGAAGATGATACCGGTATTTGTCGATGACGATCTGCGCCAGCATGTCAGCACCCACATGATTGCCGCCGATGACCGCCACCGGAGCCGCAGCCTGATATATCCTTGGAGCCGGCGAGTCCTTGTCCGCCTTGTTTCTGAGAATGGGACGCTCGATCACCTCCACCCACACCTTGGCCGGCTCGCGGTGAAGTATCCTTGTGACATCTTTCCCGATAATATCACATTCACCGGCGTCAACCCCTTCGGGCATAAGCGTGGTAACTCGTTCCTCAAGCCCTGCATAACGGTATTGCGAGGGGCGGCACGGAGTCTTCCTTGCCCTCGACCGACGTCTCTCCGCTTCAGCCTCGATCTGCACGGCCATCTTCTCAACCTCTCTGGCTTTTTCATCCACGGCCTGATCGAAGAGCTCGTCGAACAGGCCCGGCTGATCGGCGGGAACCTTCGAGGTCAGACGGTCTGATTTGGCGCCATAGAGCATCCGCTCAAGATAAGCTATGCGAGCCCGAAGCGAGGCTTCGTTGGCTTTCATCGATTCTGCCTGCGCTTTCATCGATTCTGCCTGCGCTTTCATCGCTATGTTCTCGGCCAGAAGTTCTTCGTATGTCGGGGACGTTATCATACCACTAAATTACAAAATGTTAGCGAGATAACCAAGCGCAATACGTACTTTTTATATCAACCGTGTCCTTTTTTTCGACTCTCTGGTAGCGGTGCCGTCGGGCCACCTTGGGAGAGATACCCTCCATCAGCAATACCAGTTCATCCCAACGAATCGAACGGAAGCCGATACCTTCGCGCAGAAAAATCCGTGGATGGAAACGGCCACGCTCAAGACGTTTGTAGTACATCGCATAACCGCCACGCTCCCAATGAAGGAGCTTCATTATACGACGGCTTCGTCCTACAAAAATATAGACGTCACCATTGGACGGATCAAGACCAACTCTGCGTACCTGGCCACACATGCCATTTACACCGATACGCATATCCACCGGATGCTGCGACATTACCATCCGATTATTTTCATTCAAATTAAACATGGCGTTTTTGATCGCAAAGTTCGCTCTCAAAAACACATTATAAAAGACGGCTTAGTTCGGATGGTTACGCAACTACGCCCCGGGGGGACTTTCACCACAGATGTATGACATGCCCGTCATACTAAAAAGTTCCGGGCGCGGGATGGCCGCGCCCGGAGGGGTATAGATGGTAAGAGGATTTTGACGTTGATTATCAATACTGCGAGATGTCGATCTCGTCGATGCCTTCGATGGTATTGAGCGAGAATCCGGTTGAGTTCCAGGTCTCGACAATAACGTCGGTGGGTGTTCCTGCGGTCAGCATCAGCTTGCCGCCGATAGCATAGTTGAGCATGGTTGATCCGGCCACGATGTTACCGAATACGTTGTCACCCGTGAAAGAGGGGAAATTGAACTCGGCGGTGTTGACCTTGAATATGAGCTGGCCGTAGAGCTGGGCGAGCTGAGGATCGTCGGTACCCTGATTGAGGGAGACGGTCTGTATCTGGTCAGGACGGAACACGAGTCCGTTGGGCGACAGGATGAGGTGGAAAATGGTCTGGAATCCGCCGCGGATGTCTACCTGAGGGAATGTCACTTCGTAGGTCTTGCCGTCGATAGTGGCGCTCAGAGTGGCATCGGAGGCCTTGGTCGACGTAGGGATGAGCCACATCGAGGGGAGATCGGATTTCCAGCCGGCGGCGTCGATGGTCTTGTCCTTAATTTCCACGGAGAATGCCTTGCGGTTAGTGCCGACAATGTTACCGGTCGAGATGTCGAGGTCACCTTCAGTGAACACGTTCTGGCCGTTGACCGAGATAGAGGTCAGTCTGCCTTCACCTGCGTAGCCCGACTTGGAGATGTTGAACGAAGCCATTGCCAGAGCGTGCTTCATAGTGAGGCGCGCGGTGGTGATATTCTGGCTGTAGTTGGCAGCGGCGGCGTTGCCCGAGTAAAGCACATCGGCCTGCTCGCTGACGTCGACGGGATAGCGCTGGGGGTCAAACGAACCTGACACTTTGTAGGGCGACACGGCATAGACG
>CAMWUX010000171.1 GCA_947177605.1 uncultured Porphyromonadaceae bacterium | reverse complement strand
GTATCGCCGCAATCAAACGACTTTATTTCCGTGTCGGATTCAATCTGACGGAACGTAAAATTGCTAAAATCCATATTACATTTGGAATGTGCTTATAGCCTTAAAGGCCTCATAAGCTTTTCGGGCCGCATCTTTCTCGGATTGGCTGACGGGGGAGGGGTTTGCCGTCCTCTCGGCAAATCTGACCGCATCTTTACCTTTCAGGACAGGGGTTTCTTTGATAGGTCTTGCCATAGTTGTATCTCCTTATTTACTTTATATATTGCAAAGTTACAACAATTTTGTGAATCATAAGGATTAACCGCCTAAATAATAATTTAATCAGTGTGTCTGTACTGAAATACCCTCGAGTAGATGCTTAGTTGCGTTTTTTCAATGTAAAATATTGGATATAGGGATAAAAGCCACTAACTTTGTGTATCCGAAAGTAAATCCAGACAAACAGACCCGAACACCATATTATTTCAGGTCGGGTTCTTACTTTTCTAAGATTTTTTTGTTGTTATAGAATAAAAGAGTAAATTTGTAAGTATCCAAAATCAAGTATCTAACTATCCTTAAATTTTACAATATGGAAAATAACAACGACGAACTGTTGAAAACCGTGACGGCCAAAGCTCAGGTATGGCTTGGCGAAGGCTACGATGAAGCTACCCGCAAAGAGGTACAGGCTATGCTCGACGACGAGGATCCCACTCTGCTCATCGAATCCTTCTACAAAGATCTCGAATTCGGCACCGGCGGCCTCCGCGGCATTATGGGCGCAGGCTCCAACCGCATGAATATCTACACCGTAGGCGCTGCCACTCAGGGTCTGGCCAACTACCTCAAGGAGGCTTTCAAGGATCTCCCCGAAATCAGCGTAGTGGTAGGTCACGACGTACGCAACAATTCGCGCCGCTTCGCCGAGATCGTAGCCAATATTTTCTCGGCCAACGGTATCAAAGCTTATCTCTTCGACAGTTTCCGTCCCACCCCCGAACTCTCCTTCGCTATCCGTCACCTCGGATGTCAGAGCGGCGTCAACATCACCGCTTCCCACAACCCGAAGGAATACAACGGCTATAAGGCTTACTGGGAGGATGGTGCCCAGATTATCGCTCCCCACGACACCAACATCATCGACCACGTGAACCGCATCAAGGGTGTTGAGTCGATCCGCTTCGACGGCGACAAGTCGAAGATCCAGATCATCGGCCGCGACATCGACGAAGCATTCCTCAAAGCAATCAAGGGTCTGCAGCTCAGCCCCGAGGCTGTTGAGAAGAACAAGGATATGAAGATCGTGTACACCCCTATCCACGGCACAGGCGTACACCTCATCCCCGAGTCGCTCCGCAATTATGGCTTCGAGAATATCATCCACGTGCCCGAGCAGGATATCACTTCCGGCGACTTCCCCACCGTGGCATCCCCCAACCCGGAGAATCCGCCGGCCATGGCTATGGCTATCGCCAAGGCCAAGGAAGTGGGCGCCGACCTGGTGATGGCTTCCGATCCCGACGCTGACCGTATCGGCTGCGTGATGCGCGACGCCAACGGCGAATACGTGCTGCTCAACGGCAACCAGATCGTGATGATCCTCCTCAACTACATCATGACCCGCAACGCCGAACTCGGCCGTCTGACCGGCAAGGAATATATCGTAAAGACCATCGTTACGACCGAAACCATCAAGTCGATCGCCGACAAGAACAATATCACCATGTATGACTGCTACACCGGCTTCAAGTGGATCGCTGCCGTAATCCGCGACAACGAAGGCACCAACCGCTATCTCGGCGGCGGCGAAGAGAGCTACGGCTTCCTAGCCGAGGACTTCTGCCGCGACAAGGATGCCGTGAGCGCCATCTCCCTTATGGCCGAAGCCGCAGCGTGGGCCAAGGAGAAGGGTATGGACTTCCTCACCATGCTCCAGAATATCTACATGACCTACGGCTACTCCCACGAGGAGGGTATCTCAGTGGTACGTACCGGTAAGTCGGGTGCCGAAGAGATTCAGGCCATGATGAAGTCGTTCCGCGAAAATCCGCAGAAGGAACTTGCAGGCAGCCCCGTGGTGACCATCAAGGACTATGAGGCTCTCACCTGCCGCAACGTCCTCGACGGCACCATAGAGAAGATGGATATGCCCACTACTTCCAACGTGCTCCAGTATTTCACTGCCGACGGCACTAAGGTGAGCATCCGTCCTTCAGGTACCGAGCCCAAGATCAAATTCTATATCGAGGTTCACGGCAAACTTGAATCGGCTGCCGACTACGACAAAGCCAACGCCGATGCTCTCGCTAAGATCGAACTGATCAAGAAGCACCTCGGCATCGCCTGATACTCTATTTTCTGAATTGATATACGCGGCCGCTCCCCGCTTGGTGGGCGGCCGCAAATTTCACCTCTGCGTATGACTACGGCTATACTCATCACCGACGCGTTCCCTCTCGGAGCTATCACCGAGGGCGCTTTCGTCGTGCCTGAGATCGAGGCTCTTTCAGAGGCATTCGGGCGTGTGATAGTGATGCCGACCACTTCGATAGGCCCGGCTGACGCTGTCGTGCTTCCGGCCAATGTGGAGATCTGCTATGACTGGGTCGTGTCCCCGATGTGGCGGCACAAATGGCGTCGGTTGGCCTACCTGTTCTCTCCCGGCCTGTGGCGCTTCTGCTGCTCGCTGCGATCATACACAAATCTTACTTTCACGGCCGCTTCGATGGCATTCGAACGCTTCTTCAGCCGATGGATAGAAGAGCGAGGCTTCGACCTGCGGCAAACCGTGATCGAGACATTCTGGCTCGACTTTCCGGCGGCAGCACTCGGCCGGCTCCACAGTCGCCTCCCGCACCTGCGCTACGTGAGCCGTGCACACGGCCATGATGTATATACCCGGCGTGCCATGAAGCCGCGGAGTATCGCTATCGCAGAGTCGGCAGGAGTGTATTGCGCCTCCGATGATGCAGCGGGCTATCTGCGCGAAATATTTCCCGAGCACGCCGGAAAAATCAGCACAGCCACGCTTGGTTGCGTGAAACTGTATCCCGATGAAATGGCCACCGGCCACTCGTCGGCCGACCGCGCACTCACCTTTATGTCGGTAGCGCGCGTATACCCGGGTAAAGGCGTAGCCCGCAATCTTGAGATGCTACGCAAGCTGGCCATAGCGCGACCCTCCACAAAAATACGGTGGATACACATTGGCGACGGTCCGCTGATGTCCGATCTCCGCGCTAAAGCTGCGGAAGTAACGGAGCCGAATCTCATTGTCGAACTCCGCGGAGCAATGCCCAACCCGATGGTGCAGCGCGTATTCTTCTCCGAACCGATCGACTGGATTATGCTCCTGAGCGATTCGGAGGGAGGGCGCCCGATAAGTATCTGTGAGGCTATGGCCTACGGCATACCGGCCATAGCAACGGAAGTAGGCGGATTGCCGGAAATAGTCGACGATGAATGCGGTCTGCTGCTTGCTCCAGAATCCACTGCGGAAGAATTTGTGAGAGGCCTGCTCCCCTATCTCGACAGCGATATC
>CAMWUX010000170.1 GCA_947177605.1 uncultured Porphyromonadaceae bacterium | reverse complement strand
AGCTTTTAGAGGTGATTAAAATACAATAAATTAATGTTTGAGTGCGCACCTTGACCCTGCGGTCTGGTTTTCGCAGTGCAAATATCGTACTTTTTTTCCAAATCTCACTCAATCAGAGCAAAAAAATGCGAATAAATCTTAGCTTTTAAGCCGATTGAAGCAAATGAGGAATTTCTTGAAGGGTACGCACGAGGGTTGCGCCTGCGGGACAGCGCTCCGAGAGGCTGTCGGCGGCTCGCTGAGGTAGATACCATATTGCCTTCCAATCCGATGCCAGTGCACCTGATATATCGGTGTCGGGGTTGTCGCCGATTATCAGGTGTGTCGACGGGTCAGGCTGTCCGGCGCGCTCCATGGCATATTTATATATGCGTGGGTCGGGCTTGTTGATGCCGATGTCGTCGCTGAGCACTATGATGTCGATATACGGTTCGAGCCCCGCATTGTGGATCTTGCGGTGCTGTACTTCCTTGAATCCGTTGCTGATTATGCCGATGGTGTAGGAATGTGCGTGAAGCCATTCGAGCAGTTCGATGGCTCCGGGCATGAGTGCCTTCCCTTGTGCGAGCAGATCGAGATAGTAGGGGTCGTAGGCGGTGGATAGTCGGCGTGCTTCCGTGTCGGGCATACCGGCTTCTACGAGGGGACGGCGGAAGCGCTCCATGCGCAGGTAGTCGCGTTCGATCTCCGCACGGCTATATTGCGCCCATAGTGCCTGATTGTGATGTTCGTATCGGAGGGCCCAATGTTCGGCCGACGGAAACAGACGCTGGAGTACGTCCTGCTCGTGCCACATCCGGCTGAGCGCTGCGGCAGCGTTGGTGGTGAAGTCGATGAGTGTGTCGTCGAGATCGAGCCAGACGGTAGTGATTTTGTCAGATTTCATTTATTTTCCACCATTTGTATGAAATACCTGTATCGTCGGCGTCACCACCCTCGATGGCTCTCAGGCGCTTGACTATGCGGAGAGTCACGGGCAAGATGAGTATCTCGTAGAGGGTCTTGATGAGTGTCTGCGTCACAATGAGGCTGCCGATTACCGACCATGGGAAGGTGCCAGCGAATGCGAGCGGAAAGAATATGCATGAGTCGGTGCCCTCACCCCAAAGTGTGGATATGATGGCGCGGGCGGAGAAGCCCCGGGTACCGGAGTGGCCGGCCTTCATACGGCTCATGACGTAGGCATTGACCATCGAACCGCAGATGAATGCGGTGAAACTGGCCAGCAGTATGCGCGGCACAGCGCCGAATATGAGTTCCATAGCCTCTTGTCCGTGCCATTGTGCATCGCCGGGTAGCCATAGTCCTAACTGAAGTAATATGCACACAAGGAGATTCATCGAGAAGCCGAGCCAGATCACGAACCGCGCGCGACGGAAGCCGTAGATCTCTACGATACAGTCGGATATGATGTAGGAGAGCGGGAATACCACTACACCGGCTGTAAGCGCCAGCGGGCCGATCGACACAGTCTTTATCTCCATCAGATTGGCCACTACCAGGCAGATGCAGAACACTACCGTCAGTATCAGGAATGTCGGCGACACTGTGGGGTGATTATTATCTTTATTCATTGATCTTGTTTTTTACGAGGTTGCAAGCACTCGGATTGATTTATTTTACGTATTTATTTATCAGAGGATCGAGGATGTGGAATTTTACTATATGAGAGAAGACGATGGCTCCTGATATTACGATGGCAGACGTCAGGATATACAGGAGATTCGGATTATCGATATACCGATCGAGGCCACACTTCTCAACGACTCGGTAAATAACCATGTGGCAAAGGTATATCTCCAATGAAATGGAGGCCACATATCGAGTGGCTTTGTTGCTTAGCGGGCTCCACTTTAGGGAATGCTGACTACAACTTATGGCGAATATCGTCCAAAGAGAAAAAACTGCAAGCGAAGAAATCAGAGTGTTAAACTCGTTACGGAGGATTACAAACGGCAATATTGTCAATGCCGCAGAGAGCATAAGCAGGGTGTAATGGCCAAGTCGTGACAGTTGGCGTATCTTATCAATATAAAGATATACCAGACCTCCCGACAGGAATAGAGGAAGGCAGTATAATATGTATCTCCTGTTGAGTGATGACTCGCTGCCTGCATATTGTAGGCCGATCCACACTAATATTATAGAGCATACGAATGTGATCAGGGCTTTCCGCTTTGTGTCCTGCAGAAAGACTACGAACGGAAAAAATACGTAGTAGAGCATGACCACACCCATAAACCATCCTACACCTATAACATTGATTTCAACATCCGGAATCATACCGTTGGTGAGAGTGATGTCGGCAAATGCTTCGGCTACTGAGCGCCACGAAGGGGATAGCGCAAGATCGAGCAGGCATAGCAACGCATAGAACGGCAGCAGGCGTATGTAGCGCTTGCGATAAAATTGTATCGGTGTGATAGATCCAGACTTTATCTTGTCGAAGTATCCGTAACTTACAGAAAATCCACTTACAATCATAAATAGAAGTGTAAAGTCGGTAAACCACGGGATTATAGATGTCGTGAGAATATTTGAGTCAGGTTT
The DNA here is from genome assembly GCA_947177605.1 of uncultured Porphyromonadaceae bacterium. Classification (GTDB taxonomy): domain Bacteria; phylum Bacteroidota; class Bacteroidia; order Bacteroidales; family Muribaculaceae; genus Paramuribaculum. Next base: position 989 of record CAMWUX010000170.1, on the reverse strand, counting down.
AGGTGTGATATTGGCAAGAACATGCATGAGCACGATTCCAATGCATGCATAGGCGCGAAGTCCATCAATGGCATCAAACCGCTTGATTTTAATCCGGTCGGGTGACGAGTGTACAGTCATATCACTTAATCGTTAGTGCGTAGGTGTTTTCTGTCTGTCGTGCGATGTGATTCCAGTCGTAAGCGGACAGATCGTATGTGCGGCTTCGGTAACCTCGGTCTAATCTGGCGGAGATTTTATGGGACAGATTCTTTATGTCACCTGTCTTAAAATAATCGTCAGAGTCAAGGCATTGGAGTTCGTTGGCCGGTATATCGCTCGCTATCACGTCCAGATTATAGCTCATGGCTTCAAGGAGGGAGAATGGCAGCCCTTCGTGGTATGATGGAATCACGAATAGGGCTGCGTTGGTCATCAGCTGGTTCATCTTCTCACCGCGAATGAATCCGGTGAGCACTACGTCGGATTTCCGAGCTTGGTCCTTTAGTTCATTAGAGTATTGGTCGGGATGGTCGGCATCGCCTGCAATTGCAAGACGGTAGCCGGGATACCTGTCGCGCAGATATCCGTATGCTTCAATCAGATCGTGGAATCCTTTCTCTTTCACGAATCGACCTACGGCAACGATGTATTTTTTAGGTTGGAGACCAAGGGACTCGATGTAATCGGTCTTGTCTGATTTTGTCGGGAGTGACACCCCATTATAGATGAGTCGGGTATCGGTGCGCCCGTATCTGCTGGCCAATATATCGGCGATGACACGAGATATGACGATCACATTATTGCTGAACAGAGTACCTAAGCGCTCGCCGAGTTTCAGCATGGCCTTGGCCGGGTAACTCCATTTCTGGCGGTCGTAGTCGGGTCCATGGTTGGTCATTACCACTTTCATGCCGAGCAAGCGGGCAAAGGGGGTCAGCAGAGAGGGCCCGATTGCGTGTATGTGGAGCACATCGGCTTTAAGTCTCCGCGCTTTTATAATAGCGAGA
>CAMWUX010000169.1 GCA_947177605.1 uncultured Porphyromonadaceae bacterium | reverse complement strand
GTTAAGAGCAGTAGTATTCTATTTGTCAGTTTCATATTTGTCAGTAATAATATTTGTTGAAGGTACGGTGATGCTCGACACCACGCCGTCGGTGATATTGACCATCCGGTCGGCGCGTGTAGCCAGGTCATTGTCGTGGGTCACGATCACGAACGTGTGGCCGAAATCGCGGCGCAGATCGAAGAAGAGGCGGTGCAGTTCGTCGCGGTTGTGCGAGTCGAGCGATCCCGACGGCTCGTCGGCCAGCACCACGCCGGGATTGTTGATCAGCGCACGTGCCACGGCGGCGCGTTGGCGCTCTCCGCCCGAGAGTTGCGATGGGCGGTGCGTAGCTCTGGCGGTCAGCCCTAAGTATTCGATGATCGGGGCGGCTTGACGGAGCGCTTTAGAGCGCGACAGGCCGCCTATCATAGCCGGCAACGCCACATTCTCCGCAAGCGTGAACTCCGGCAGCAGTTGGTGAAACTGAAATACGAATCCGATCCGCGCATTTCTCAGCCGTGCAAGTCGGTTGGGGCTGAGCCGACCCATATCCTGCCCGTCGATCACCACTCGGCCCGCATCGGGGCGGTCGAGTGTGCCGAGGATCTGCAGCAGTGTGGTTTTGCCCGCGCCGCTCGGCCCAACTATCGACACTATTTCGCCCTTGGCGATGTCGATATCGATGCCGCGGAGCACCTCCAGACCGTCAAACGATTTCTTGATTCCGGTTGCTTTTATCATAACAGCCACAAAAATAATAAAAAAAAGTGAAGACCCATACCTCCACAGGCACGGGTCTTCGGCGTAGAATCTCAAAAATGCTTCTTTTTAACAAAGGTAACGTCCAGTTACATTTCGAGAATTTAGAATTTAGAACTTGTAGTATTGAGAACTTTCCGGTGAAATTATCGTTTGTTCAAAACGTCACTGAGCCGGATATCATCACTTGCTATAGAAGCTGATGTGGCGGGCGAAAGTGCCGTAGTATGAACTATAGGCGGCATCACCCCATACCCAGCGGATATAGCGGAACTTAGCCGGTTTGGAGAATGTTATATACCAGTATTGCTCTTGACCGAGTTCAACTGATCCCCAGTCTGTCCATTTGTTTCCATCTGTACTTGTCTGTACGTTTTCAATCTCAGTGGTTGAATAGTACCAGTAATAGAACATAAAGGAGAACATACCGACAGTCTTGGTGCTACCCAGATCGACTGTGCTCACGTCGCCCGGTTCGAAGCCATGATAATTGTCTGAATTGACAAGGATTTGAGTCATGTTTTCGTCTTCATCCGCAGATAGTGAGTAGTTATTGCCGGTCCATGATGACTCGTAAGGGATGAGGGTAAAGCCGGCAGGTTGATAGCTGGCCACTGCTGTCAGCTCATTGGGAACATTGGTGACGGAAACGAATACTGTTTCTCCATCCAGTTCTGCACCCTTGCCATCGAGCAGCGACAACTTCAGGGGAAGGAGATATTCGCTACCGGTAGCTACGCCGGTGTAATTGCCAAGTGTCAGCTGAAGATCAGCGGACTGAGCTCCCTTAGCGATATTGACAGTAGTTGTCTTTACGCTTGAGCCATTGAGCGCCAAAAATTCTGTCTCGTTCTCCTCGTTGTAGCCGGCGATGAGGCTATTGTCGAGCTGTACGGAAATAGAGATCGGATCATCAGCAGCCCATTGAGTTGTGAAGAATCCGGGTAATGTCAGATTCGTAAAGGCAGTTTCCCAACCATTTTCATCAGGATCTATAGAAACGTAGGTGACATAATCAGCTGTTACCTTGTTTGATTTATAGGTCGATGAGAAAGTCAAGAAGATACGGCTGCTCTTAGAGATGGTAGTTCCATCACCGTTGGTGATCACAACCGGAAGGATGTAGTCCTGTTCGCCGGTCTGGAATCCCATCATATCGCCAAAACTTACGGTGATAGAGTCGTAGCGCAAAAATTGCTCGTCGAGTACACCTTCTCCAGTCTCATCGTCAGGATCGGGAACAGATTCGGTGACAGTCTTGGTCGATACATATTCACCCGCGTTGATCTTCAATGTAGGGTTAAGGATGGAGCAGCCGGTAAGGAACTTGTAGTCCGTACCGTTTGCCTCATTGTATTCAGCAACGAGCGATTCATCGATGGCGACCGTGATGTTGAGATCTCGGGGAGCGGGTTTAGTCAGACGAACCGGCATCACCTGAAGAGGATTGGCTATGTCCACGAGGAATTCTCCGTTAGCCTTGTATTCAAGCTGTGCGTAGGTTGAACTGGGCTGATAAACATAGCAGTAGTTGAGGCTGTAGGGATCAACTGCATCATTGTCCGAGCAGGCAGTAAAGGTAGGGGCCGATACTGCTATGGCTGCTGCGGCGATCATATATTTCCAATACTTTTTCACTTTGGTTATAAAGTTTTCAGTTTACTAATTATTTACTTTAATCAACCGGAGCTGCTTATTCCCAGGTGTATTCGATCCAGGAGTGAGCCTCGTTGTTGCCGCCGTTGTCGGCCGATCCGATTTCGAGGTCGTAGCCGTTGCCGGTTACGTCGTGGAGCATAGAGCCTTCACCTTCGTTCATCGGGATGTAGAACAGAAGCGAGGGATCATTGTACTTAACCTCTTTCTTCATAAACTTGGCGATCTGGGCTGCAGAGCGGGTAGTCTTCCACATACGTACCTGGCAGATTTCGATGTAGTCGCGGAAGTACATGGAGCCGGAGCCGCACATTGTAAGACCGGTGAAGTTGAATACCTTGCCGGCACCGCCGTTGTTGCGGTTCACTTCCTTGCCGTTCATGTAGAGCACTACGTCGCCGGTGGCGCTGTCGAAAGTATGAGCGAAGTGGATCCATTCGCCCCACTGCAGCGGGTTCTTGTTGGGGTCGCCCGAGTCGTAGTTAGCGTCGATGCCCATGGTCTTGATCTGGAGGAAGTTGTAGGCATTGCGGCCGTCAACGGTGTACACGATGTCGCCGAAGCGGATGTAGAGCTCGTAGTTGGCCTGGAAAGCGAAGAGAGCCTGGTTGTTGACCGAGAAGCCGCCGTTGCCGTAGCGGTTGGTGCAGCGTGCCCACCATTCGAGGGTGAAGTTGGGGAGCTCTGCGTCGGCAGGCCAGGTCATCTTCATAGCGTTGTCGTAGTAGAATGCGGGAGCTTTCTGCACGAGGGGCTTGCCCAAGGTGTAGATATAGCTGCTCGCACCGGAGGAGATGAGTTCGCCCGAAGCATCGGTGATCCTGATGGGAGCTGCGTAGTCCACACCCTTTTCTCCGTCAAACGAGGTTACTTCTACGGGTACGGTAACGGTGGATTTACCTGCTTCAATCACTACTTCAGCGGGGAAGGATACGTATTCTGCCGGTACCATTTCGTATTCGGTAGCGTTGCGGCGGTTGTAGGTGTCGAGTGTAGCAGGATCGAGAGCCAGCTTCACTTTGGTATCTACTGCAGCCACTTTACCCATACTTACGGTAAACGAGGAGTTGGATACCGTGCCGGTATTACCCATTACGATGTCCTCGGTAGGTGAGTTTGTTGCACCCTCAGTGATGTATACCATGTTTTCGATTACATCATTTTTGGCGTCGTTGCAGGCCGTGAAAGCCAGTGTGCCGAGGCCGAGGGCAATGAGATTGATTGCGATTTTTTTCATGTTTTCAATTCTTAAATTAGAGTTAAAG
>CAMWUX010000168.1 GCA_947177605.1 uncultured Porphyromonadaceae bacterium | reverse complement strand
GCAGCGGACCAATCCCTTTGTGATGCAGTCGTCACTGCCCCATGATCTATTTTATGGTGTGGCAGCCGACTATTTCGTGACGAAATTTCCGGAGGTGACGACGGTATTTTTGCAGAGTACGTCCAACAACCGCAAGGCGGAGATGGTAGATGTGATGCAGAAGCGTCTGCTTGATGCAGGCCGTCAGTATATGGTGCTGAAATTCAAGGATGAGGTAGATCCTGCTGATCTTGCAAAACTGCCTGCGGGCACTGAATACGCATTTATTACTAACACGGATTCGCTTCCGGCGATAGCCCCGGCGATAGAGAAGTTAGCGGAGATGCGTCCGTCGGATACGATGTATGTGTGGGGCTACCACGACTGGCTCCGTCACGCTATGCCTTGTTACAAAAGTCTGGAGAACTGCAACGGTTATATCTTCTCACGATTTTTCGTGGAGGCTGTGCCGACCGACGAAACTGAACTCGGGGCTAAATACAAATATTGGTATGGCAGCAAGCCGTCCGACAATCTGCCTCATTGGTTTGCCTATGGATACGACTGCGGTATGTATCTGATTAGGGCTCTGAATGCCAACGGCGGTGATTTCCGTGGATATACACCGTCGTATATCGGCAAGGAATATATGTTTAACTTCATGCCGATGGGTGATGACAAGGGACTTACCAACAGTAGTGAAGTAATGATACAGCTGCGTCCCGGCAACGTACGCTTCAAGCATATTCTATAAAGTATGACGATAACACGATACCTTTCGGCAATACTCTTCGGATCTATGGTAATGCTGGGCTGCCTCTCAGCATCGGCGCAACGATACTATGATCCGCATTTCAGTATCGGTGGTTCTGCCGGTATCACGATGTCAAAGATGGCTTTTTCTCCCGGCGTAGAGCAATCTATGGCCATGGGTGCGACTTTCGGTCTGAAAGCGCGATATACGGAAGAGAAATATTTCGGCCTCATCGCCGAACTCAATATGGTGCAGCGAGGATGGAAGCAGACTTTCGATGAAACGCCTTTCGACTACTCGCGTACGCTCACTTACGTGGAGTTGCCTGTATTTACCCACATATTTTTCGGAAGCCGGAAGGTAAAGGGATTCGTGAACCTCGGCCCCTCGGTGAGCTATATGTTGACAAGCAGCATATCGTCGAATTTCAATTACGAGAATCCCGGATCGGTTGAGGGATTTCCGATCGCCAACCGCCACGTGGAGCAGATGAGTATGCCGATAAAGAATAAGTTTGACTATGGTATAGCCGGTGGTGCAGGTATCGAATTCGTAATCAAGGGCCGACACTCGATAATGCTTGAAGGTCGCTATTACTATGGTCTGGGGAATATATTCTCTGCCAAAAAGAAAGATAAATTCTCAGCGTCAAGAAGCAATTCTATCGAAGTGAAACTCGGATATCTCTTTCAGATCAAATAGTGACTCGTCCGCGACAATTGAGTATGCGGAACATGAGGTCGTGGAGCAGATCGTATTCATTCTGACGACTCCCGACACCTTTGCTGCGTGTATCGAGTTCTCGTAGAGCGGATATTATCTCCATCACCATGTATACATTGTAGTTGCGCATACCGCGGGTATATGTGGAAAGGGCCGATTGCCACTTGACTCCGACAGCAGCCATAAGACCCGACGGCGATTTGTCGGGCGCAAAATGAGCCATCATCAGTTTGGAGAAGTAATTGAATATGGTAGCTGTGGTGACTACCACAGGGTTGTTTTTAGGATTCTGCCGGAAATAGCGTATGATGGGAAAGATGCGGGCACCATTGCGGTCGGCTATGGCTTCGATCAGTTCAAAATTGTTGAAATCCTTGCTTATGCCGATGTGCTGTTCGATACTTTCGGGTGTTATGGTCGCTCCCGGGCCGAGTATGAAGGCAAGTTTTTCCACTTCGCCATACATCTTGCTGATGTCGACACCGATATATTCGCGCAGCATCGCCAGACCCTTACGTTCGATGTTGAGGCCTTTTTCCTTAACGATCTTTTCCATTACGGTATCGGCATTGCCCTCCTTCAGTCTTTTCGACTCGAAGAATACGGCGCCGGCTTTTTTTGCGGCTGCAATGAAGGACGCGCCTTTGGTCGACGCCCCGCGATAGCACACTACGAGGACCGTAGCGGGATTTATATTCTCGGCGCAGAAAGTAAGGCGGTCGATATACTTGGGTTGCTGACCCTGTGTCTCACGTAGGATTACTACCTGACGCTCCGACATCATCGGATAGCTCTGATAGGTGGCCACCACTTTCTGTGGATCGATCTCCTGAGCATAGAAGGAGTAGAGATTGAATCCGCGATCGGCTTCTGGGATGAGATCCTCAAATTCCTTTACGAGCTTGTCGATGAAGTAACTTTCCTCACCATATAATATATATATAGGAGCGAGAGTGCCGCGCTTGATGTCCGACTGTATCTCGGAAAATGTCTTGGTGTTTGCCTGTGCTGCCATCGTGGAAAATCGTGGAGGGATGGTGTATGATACAAAATTAAGCAAAAAGCGCTATCTTTACATCGTATTTTCATAAAAAAGTTGATGGACTCTATACCGCAGCATCTTCCGGAGGAAAAATTTCCACGCCTCAATATGCCGCCGGCCCCGCTCAGGCTGCGGGCTGCAGCCGCCGGCTTCGAGGTGTATGACACACAGCGACGGCGATGGGTGACACTCACGCCGGAAGAGTGGGTGAGACAGCATTTTGTAGCGATGCTCATATCGCTCAACGGATATCCGGCCTCGCGTATAGCCAATGAGGTAGGTATAAAGCTCAATGGGGTGCAGCACCGATGCGACACCATAGTGTATGGCGCTGACCGTCGCCCATGGATGATCGTGGAGTATAAGGCGCCATCGGTGAAGATCACTCAGGCTACATTTGATCAGATCGCCCGCTACAATCTGTGGGCTCACGCTCCGTATCTGGCGGTGAGCAACGGGCTGACGCACTACGTGTGTGCCTTGAATCCTGATGGTGTGACGTATCTGCCGGAGATGCCGGCGATGGAAAAATAGAGCGAAGAAGTTGTCTACTTAAAATATTTTTTATACCTTTGCCACTCGAATTGACGAAAACTAATAAAACTGATATACGGCAATGAAAAGAACATTCCAACCTTCTAACCGCAAGAGAGTGAATAAGCATGGCTTCCGCGAAAGAATGGCAACCGCCAACGGCCGCAAGGTATTGGCTCGTCGTCGCGCTAAAGGCCGTCTGCGTCTCACCGTAAGCGACAATCTGGGCGGCAAGTAATCGGATTCCGATTGCTTATCCCTCCCGTTAAAAAGCTGAGTCCGCCCCGAAAGGCGGACTTATTCTTTTATATATGTATGTGATATATCGGGGTCAGTAGAAAAAATTTCGTATCACATCCATCACACCACCAGTCACATACCATCAAAAACGCACCCGAAATTTACTGTGCCTCCGACACAAACAGTAAAAATATGTGTCCACCCACCCCAAACCGCCCTTAACTTTGCATCCACAAACCAAAAATCCAATCGACGTATAGCGTCAGCCCGGGATCGGAGGCTACAGCGCCGCAGGCGCCTGCCTCCGCCCCCTCAAAATGCTAAAAAATCAATCGTGCATTGTGCATTGTGCATCGTGCATCCAATAATATTATGCCCCATACCTATCATTTTAGAAACTTTCTCGGCGAGCCCCTGCC
>CAMWUX010000167.1 GCA_947177605.1 uncultured Porphyromonadaceae bacterium | reverse complement strand
TTTAACCGCACTATAGCTCTGAAAGATAGCTGGGAGAAAGCCCAGAACAAGTAAATGCAGCCGCCGCAGCCCGACAACGAAATGCGCCGACTGTACGAACGGTTTGTGCGCAGTCTGGCCGATCAGTCGGATCTATCGGTTTACTCCGAGGATGACCTGCTCGACATCTACGACTATACACGCTCTATCCCAGATGACTATGTGGCTATGGAGGTGCTTATAGCCGGGTCGCGTATGTATCCGGCCAATGAGGATCTGGCTAAGCGAAAAGTGCTCTTTATGCATGATTTCGAGCAGGATACTGCGGTGGTTGAGTCGGCTACGCATCTGCCGGTAGACTCGTTGGTGAGGACTATAGCCATATTCAAAGTCGACAGACCGGAAACGGTGGAGGCGGCTAAGGAGCGCCTGCTTCGTGCTGTCACGCGCCAACACAAGCATTCGATTGAGGATGGCGATGTGTATTTTCTCATAGAGACTCTCAATGATATAGGAATGCTCGATGCTGTGTCGGATACATCGAAGGTACTTAGAGAATACATCGCGTACCCGACCACACTGGATCAGGAACTTTATAAGATATACAGTGAGAAAGGAGACGCAGCACGTGCTATCAGCCATTGTCAGGCACTCACGGAGAGTGAACCGTTTGAGGCCAACTGGTGGGAACTTCTGGCAAATGCTTATACCAACCTGTCTGACGACAAAGCGGCAGCGCTCGAGGCGATAGAGTATGCGTTGGCGCTCGATCCGGAGTCGAGAGATGGTCAGTTGCTCAAGGCTACGCTGGTGGCTGCCGAGAATCCGGAGCAATCGAAAGAATTGTGTAAGGCAGTGCTTCGTAAGGCACCCGACTATCGGCCGGCGCTTTTTCTATACGCATACCTGCAATTCATCACTCACGAGGGTGATGAGGCTCTTGATCTGCTTCGCCGCTACGCAATAGCTGAGGATGAGTCGATAGACAAAAATTTCTTCGAAATGCTTTTCGAAAATGTCGACGGCACTATGCCGGATGACTTTATGGAGATGCTTCGGGGCTATGTGGGTCAGCTCGAGTTGCCTGATGTGTATCTGTGGGCTCTTCAGCTCTCGGACAGCGGTCAGATATCAGGTACGGCTGACGTGCTTGAGGCCGCGAGGCCACGGCCGGAATTTATGTCGTCGACACCGATGGTGCGACTGCTTGCCGAGGCCTACTACCGAACTGGTCGGTATGCCGACGTGGTAGAGCTTGCAGAGGCGATGCCGGAGAATGATGCGGCCGAAGATCTTCTACTGACGCTCTACTATGCCTTGTCGCGCAAGCGTATGGATATGACTGACGGCCTGCACGCATTGTTGGAGGCCCGACTGGTGAAGAGCACGCTTGTGGTGATGGAGGGGCTGTCGGTGTCGGAACGTAATATGATGTTGCGCGGAGTGCGCCATCACCTTGTATCGCTCCTCAAATCGCTTATGGGGGAGGATATTCCGGAGCAGGCTTACGATCCGTTTACGGAGTAAGCCGCCTGCTTTTCAAAATCATATATACGGATTCATCCGCGATTCGTAGCCAATCGTGGTAGAGGGCCCGTGGCCGGGATAGACTATGGTAGATTCGGGCAGTGTGAGCAATCGGTCAGTAATACTACGTATGAGTTCGCTGTGATTTCCGCCTGGAAGGTCGGTACGGCCGATGCTGCCGCGGAAGAGCGCGTCGCCGGTGACTACGAATCCCGACTGCGGACAATAATATGCTACTGAACCTTTGGAGTGACCGGGCACATGGATCACGATAATCTTCTCTGCGCCGAGCTGAAGTTCGTCGCCGTGGGTGACTTTGTTGTCAATTGCCAGGGGCGGCAGAGTGCCGACACGCAGGCGGAACATACGAGCTTGATTGTCGCGTGCCAGCCCGAGGGGTAGATCGGCTTCGTGAGCAGAGGCTCCCACGCCGTATGTGTTTCTGACAAATTCACTCCCGAATGTATGGTCGATATGCAGATGGGTGAAGAGCATATATTTCACCGAAAGGTGATTATCGGCGATAAAGGTGGCTAATAGCTTCTCCTCGGCGGGATTGGACATACCGGGGTCGATGATTGCGGCGTGGCCTGTGTGTTCGTCCCACATCACGTAGGTTAGTTCGCCGAAGAGATTGAATTCGAAGGGTGTGATTTTCATATAGGGGTGTATATCAATTGTTTGGTTGCGAAGAATTCTTCAGTGAAATAATCGGTCAGCGGTATGTCGAGCGCCTGTACGCGGGCTTTGGCAATCTCGTTGGCGAGATCACCGCCTTTGAGGCATATCAGGCCGTTGAGGATGCCATTTTTAGAATCGCGGGAAATGTTCTTCCGTATAAGCGGTATGAGTTTACCCAACTCCATCACTGCACGGCTTACGGCGAAATCGAACCTTTCATGACACTCGCCTATGTCGCCGTGGAGGATTCGTACGTTGGAGAGGCCGATAGCATCGGCAATCTCTTTGGCTACTCGCAACTTCTTGCCGATACGGTCTACGAGTAGAAACTGACATTCGGGCCACATCACGGCAAGCGGTATCCCCGGGAATCCGCCACCGGTGCCTACATCGATAAAAGATGTTCCGGCAAGCGGGGTGAGGAACTTGGCAATGGCCAGAGAGTGGAGCACATGATGCGTCATAAGATTCTGTATGTCTTTACGCGAAACGACGTTGATCTTGGCGTTCCACTCCTCGTAGAGCGGTCCCATCATTTCAAACTGCCGGCGCTGATCGGCAGTGAGGTCGGGGAAGTATTTGAGTATTGGCTGTATCATATTCATACAAAGGTAACAATTCAGACGCGATTTTTTCGTATCTTTACCCGAAAAATCAGATATGATAAAGATAGGCAGCTATAATAAGCTCACTGCACGCCGGCCGACCGACTTCGGCTGGTATCTCACCGAGGGCGAAAGTCCGGGAGAAGTGCTTCTGCCACAGCGTTATGTGCCGGACGGTATGCGTAGAGGCGATGAAATAGAGGTTTTCGTGTATACCGACTCGGAGGACCGGCCTGTGGCTACGACGGAGCGTCCGCTGGCCAAGGTAGGGGAGTTTGCTTTCCTCGATGTGGCGGCCGTAAACGCCACCGGTGCATTTATGGACTGGGGGCTGGCGAAGGATCTACTCGTACCCTTCAATGAGCAGCGTTCGCGCATCCGCTATCCGGGGCGCTATCTCGTATATGTGTATCTCGACGATGCATCGGGGCGTGTGACCGGTACTACGAAGATAGAAAAGTATCTCGACAATGTGATACCTCAGTACCGTCCCGGCAAGAAGGTCGATTGCCTGGTTTACAAGGAGGTGCCTATCGGGTTGGGCTGTATCGTCGATAATCTGCACCGGGGAATGCTGTATGCCGACGAGACATTCCGTAATCTCCGTCCGGGCGACCGCGTGACCGCCTATGTGAAGAAGGTGCGCCCTGACGGCAAGATCGATCTGACGCTCAATCGTCCGGCAATACAGCGTACGGCAACGCTTGGCGACCGCATTTTGGCTATGATGGAGATCAACAAGGATAATTTCGCGCTCAACGATAAGAGTGACCCGGAGGTGATCAAAGCCATGCTCCAGTGCAGCAAACGCGATTTCAAGCAGGCCATGGGGCATCTGCTTCGAGATGGCAAGATAGTGAAAACCGAGTCCAGGGCAACCGCATCAAATTTTGGCATTAAGAAGCATATCCTTTAGATAGTCGT
>CAMWUX010000166.1 GCA_947177605.1 uncultured Porphyromonadaceae bacterium | reverse complement strand
GAGTGTCGGGGTGGTTGCCGAAGGGGAGTTGATACCCTCGGTAGAGCCTACGAGTGTGGAAGATCCGATGTTTGAAATGACGATCAACTGGTGGGAACGGCCGGTGAGCTTCACCCAGCGCTTTAAGATAACGGACTGCGACAATGCCAAGGTGATGGCTTCGATCACTTTTATGGCGTGCAATGATGTGACCTGTACGCCGCCTTCAACTGTAAAATTAACTCAGAGCTTTAAATAATCTTATATGAATCGTTTGCTCCGCATTATTGTGTGTTGTGCAGTCGCTATGGCGGCTTCAACGGCTTATGGCCAGATTGTGGATCCAGTAGAATGGTCGTGGAAGTTGTCGATGGACAATGCGACTGAGGGTAAAGTGGTATTTACAGCCAAGATTGACAAGGGCTGGCATATTTACTCTACCTACGTGCCTGATGGTGGTCCGCAGGCAACGACTATCACTTTCGGTAATATCGAAGGTGCCCGGCTTGTAGACGGCTTAGTAGAGTCGCGCAAACCGTTAGAGAAATTCGATGATATGTTCAGTCTCAATATCGGTACGTGGGATGGTGAGGTGTCGTTCACGCAGAAGTTTGTGCTGACCGACGGTAGCACGGGTTGCAGTATGTCGGGCAGAATTGTGGCGATGGCGTGCAATGATGCTACATGCACTCCGCCTAAGAAAATCCCGTTTGACGTTACCTATAATTATACACCGACATCGTCATCCGATACTGTAGCAGAGGAGAGTGACGAAGCAATTGCGCCTCAAAAGATGACCGGGGCGGATGCCGACAATTCGGTATCGGCTGATGCTGAAAAGTGGTGGGCGCCGGTGACGTTTCACGACAGCGAACCTTCGTCGATATGGTACATCCTGCTATGGGGCTTTATAAGCGGTCTGGTGGCTTTGCTGACTCCGTGTGTATGGCCAATGATTCCTCTTACGGTGAGCTTCTTCCTGAAGAAGGGTCAGAATCGCGGACGTGCGATTGCGGATGCCATAATCTACGGTCTGGCTATCGTGGTGATATTCCTGATACTGGGTATCGTGATCACTCTCGCGTTTGGCGCGGGCAAGCTCAATGAACTGGCTACGAACGCTGTGTTTAATATCATCTTCTTCGCATTGCTTGTGGTGTTTGCGATCTCCTTCTTCGGTGCTTTTGAAATAAAGCTGCCGGCAAGCTGGAGCACGAAGATGGATGCCAAGGCGGAGCGTACGACCGGTATTATCAGTATCTTCTTCATGGCATTCACGCTGACGCTGGTGTCGTTTTCATGCACCGGTCCGCTTATCGGCACTCTACTTGTGGAGACTGCATCGCAGGACAGCCTTCTTGCTCCGATGCTCGGAATGGGTGCTTTTGCTCTGGCGTTGGCAATACCGTTTGCTCTGCTTGCCCTCTTCCCATCGCTTATCAACGGTATGCGTGGCTCCAACTCGTGGCTCGGATCGGTGAAGGTGGTGCTCGGATTTCTTGAACTCATTCTGTCGCTGAAGTTCCTGTCGGTGGTGGATCTGGCTTACGGCTGGGGAATACTTGACCGCGAGATCTTCATAGCTTTGTGGATCGTGCTCTTCGTGATGCTCGGTATGTATCTTGTGGGCAAACTCAAGTTTGCTCACGATGCAGAGCTTACGCACGTGTCGCTTACGCGCTTTTTCCTGGCACTGGCATCGTGGAGCTTCGCGGTATATCTGCTTCCGGGTATGTGGGGCGCTCCGCTGAAGGGTGTGAGTGCATTCCTTCCGCCGCTTGATACTCAGGACTTCAATCTGTATGAGACGCCTCAATACCGCCATTTCGACGATTTCGAGGAGGGTATGGCTTATGCGCAGGAGAATGGTATGCCTGTGCTCATCGACTTCTCCGGCTTCGGTTGCGTCAACTGCCGAAAGATGGAGGGCGCCGTGCTGGACAATGATCGTGTGAAGGGGCTGATTGAAAATAATTATGTGTTCATCACCCTGATGGTGGATGACCGCACTCCGCTCCTGGCGCCGATCACCGTGGAGGAAAACGGCAAGGAGATAAAACTCGAGACTATAGGTGAGAAATGGAGCTATCTGCAGCGCTATAAGTTTGAGGCCTCAGTGCAGCCTTACTATGTGCAGCTCAACAATGACGGCCAATCGCTCACTTCCGCTCCATACGGATTTGACGAGAATGTAGATAATTTTATTGACTGGCTTGAATCAGGACTTGCAAAGTATGAAGAATCAAAGTAATGAAGCGCTGCATACGCGTGCGTATAATATAGAAGCGGTAGGGCGTCTGATCGATACGCTCGACCGCCTGAGAGTAGAGTGTCCGTGGGATCGGAAGCAGACTTTCGAATCTCTGCGCCCCAATACGATAGAGGAGGTGTATGAGCTCTGTGAGGCTCTGATCGACAGCGATATGCCAAATGTGAAGAAGGAGCTGGGCGATGTGTTGCTACATGTGCTCTTTTACGCGAAGATCGCGAGCGAGCAGGGTGCGTTTGATATCGGCGATGTGGCCGATGCTCTCAATGCCAAACTGATATTCCGCCACCCACACGTGTTTGGCACGGTAGATGTGGCGGGCGACGCTCATCAGGTAGAACAGAATTGGGAACAGATAAAGCTTAAGGAGAAGGATGGCAATCGCTCTGTGCTTGCCGGTGTGCCACGCTCTCTGCCTGCTCTGATCAAGGCTTACCGTATGCAGGAGAAGGCTGCCAATGTCGGCTTCGACTGGCCCGATAAAGCCGGTGTGTGGCAAAAGCTGAAGGAGGAAATCGCAGAATTTGAGCGCGAGGCCGAACGGAAGGAGGCCGGTGCGATGGAAGCTGAGTTTGGCGACGTGATGTTCAGTTTGATAAACGTGGCCCGCTTCTATGGTATTAATCCGGAAAATGCGCTCGAGCATACCAACCGGAAATTTCTCCGTCGTTTCGGCTATATAGAAAGCCAACTATCTGCCGAGGGTAAGAAGATCACTGAAGTGGATCTGGAAGAGATGGATCGCTTGTGGAACGAAGCCAAGTCGCAGGAATGAACCGATATCTGAAATATCTGCTGACTATAGGAACTGTGTGTATGCTTGCCTGCGGTGTATCCAGCCGGAATACCGTAGGTAAGGATTTGCCGACTATGGTGGTAGAATACGTGGGTGCGGAAGTGATAGCGGACGATGGGCTGACGCGAATGCAGTTCCGCCTTATAGGCCAACCGCATACGGCTGCAAGGATAGATTCTGTATATATATTCGGCGGCGACGGTGCCGGCATTGCCGCTACGGATATCGACGGTGTGGACTTCGGCCGATGGTTTCAGTGGGAGGATGAAGCAGTGATCGATATAGAACTTGATATTCCCGGCACTGTACACGCAGGCGGCGAAACGCTGGTGTTTTACGGTCCGCGGGGTAATGTAAGTTGTAAAACCGCTCCTCGCAAATGATTCTGTGTATTACTGAGAAACCGAGTGTGGCGCGGGATATCGCCGCTATTTTGGGCGCCAACCACCCGCATCAGGGCTTCATAGAAGGCAACGGCTACTGTGTGACCTGGACTTTCGGCCATCTCTGTATGCTTAAGGAACCGGCTGACTACTCGGAGGCGTGGAAACGATGGTCGCTTTCGTCGCTGCCGATGATTCCGCCAAGATTCGGCATCAAACTGATCGGACAACAATCGATCAAAAAGCAATTTAAGGTTATCGAGGAGCTGGCGGCTAAAGCGACGGAGGTGATCAATTGCGGTGATGCCGGCCAGGAGGGTGAGC
>CAMWUX010000165.1 GCA_947177605.1 uncultured Porphyromonadaceae bacterium | reverse complement strand
GGGTGGGGTGGTGTTTTGATTTTTTCGGGGGTATGAGCTAATTTTGCGGCCGAAAAAGTTTTTTGACTATGTCTGTTTCTAAGTTTTTACGTCAGTGGGCTCTGATTTGGGCTATTCTTATAGGTATAGGCAGCTATTTTTTAGCGGATGCTCTGGTGTCGGATCCGACGGCGCGCGGTGCGTTGCTCTCGGGTGTGGAGATTGTGCAGCCTCTGATGATTTTCGCGATGCTCTTCATTACGTTCTGTAATGTGAATCCCCGGCGTATGGCTCTGCGTCCGTGGCACTGGTGGCTGATCGCTGTGCAGGCCGGCGTGTATCTGGCGCTTACTGGTGTGGCGATGATGCTCGGCGAGTCGTATGCCAAGATTGTGGTGGAGGGTGCGATGATCTGCTTTATCTGCCCTGTGGCTACGGCTGCGGCTGTGGTGACGCGCCGGCTCGGTGGCAGTGCTACACAGATTGTGAGCTATACGATTCTGATCAATCTTGTGGCTTCGATACTGATACCGGCTACTGTGCCGCTTGTGATGCCGGAGCATCACGGCGATATGTGGGGGTCGATGCTTACGATTTTGGGTAAGGTGCTTCCGCTGCTTCTGTTGCCTTTGATGTTGGCCTGGGTGGTGAGGAGTGTGTCGCTCAAGGTACATTATTATATATCGTCGCACCGGGATCTGGCTTTCAGGCTTTGGGTGGTGTCGCTGGCGCTGGCTATGGCTGTGACTACGCGTATGTTTGTGAAGAGTACGGTGCCGCTATGGGTTGACGGCTGGCTTGTGGCTGTGACGGCTGTGTGCTGATTCGGCCAGTTTGCGATCGGCTGGCTGATCGGTTCGCGTTACCGCAGCCGCACGACTGCGGGTCAGGCTTTAGGGCAGAAGAATACGGTGCTTGCGATATGGCTGGGATATACGTTTTATAGCCCGGTGACGGCGCTTGTGGGCGGGTTTTACAGTATTTTTCATAACGTAATCAATTCATACCAATTATACAAAAGGCCGAAGCGATGATGCTCCGGCCTTTTGTATATGACTTTAGGATTGTGATCAGATAATCGAGTTCTTTTTGGTCCACTCTACGATTTCGGGGATGTAGCCGAATGCGAGACCTGTGACGGTGTCGGCGCAACCGTAGTATACGGCGAGGCGTCCGGTGTCGGGATCGTGGAGGGCTGCGCAGGGGAATGTGACGTTGGGCACATCGCCTGTGAGCTCATAGATCTCGCGGGGTGAGATGAGGTATGGCCCGGAGCGTGCGATTACTTTCCAGGGCTTTTCGAGGTCGAGGAGTGCGGAACCGAATGCGTAGACGTAGCCGTTGCAGGAACGGAGTACGCCGTGGTATATGAGGAGCCAGCCTTCGGATGTCTCGATGGGGATGGGGCCTGCACCGATCTTCATGCACTGCCAAGCGCTGTCCTCAAACGGTGCGGGGGACATGACGTGGCGGTGGCGTCCCCAGAATTCCATATCGGGCGATTCGCTGTAGAAGATATCACCGAATGGGGTGTGGCCGGTGTCGCTCGGGCGCGAGAGCATGGCGAAGTTGCCATTGAATTTGCGGGGGAACAGTACGCCGTTGCGGTTGTAGGGGAGGAATGCGTTTTCGCACTGGTGGAATGTCTCAAAGTCGGTGGTCCAAGCAACGCCGATTGTGGGTCCGTGGTATCCGTTGCACCAGGTTACGTAATACTTATCTTCGATCTTCACTACGCGGGGGTCGTAGCCATATACCCACTCGGCTACTTCGTCGTCGGCGCCGGTGAGGTGGAAGTCTTCTTCGTTGATGTCCCACTTGAAACCGTCGACGGAGAATCCTACGTGTATGCGCATACGGCGGTTGGTGTCGTCGCAGCGGAATACGCCGGCATAGTTGTAGTCGCCTTTCTTGAAGGGGACAACGGCTGAGTTGAATATACTGTTGGAGGTCTTCAGTGCGTTGCGGGGAATGACCGGGTTAGCGCTGTAGCGCCACATTACTTCGTCGCAGCCTACGGGACGATCTTCCCAGGGCATGTCGGGCAGGGGCTGCCCTACGATGTGGAGTTTGCTCATATTAAGTGATGTGTATAGGGTGTTGTGATATATTTGAAATCGGGATTAAAGAGTCTCGGTGGATTCTTCGGCTTTGATAGCTGAGTCGACGGCTTCTTCGGCTGAGTCGCCGCCGTCTTTATGGGTGAATGGTACGGTCCAAGCGAGGATGAATGCCGGCACGGCGACAACGAGGGCGATGAGGAAGAAGAGTTCGTAGCCTGTGCGCTCACAGATCCAACCGGATATCATGCCGGGAAGCATGACGCCGAGATTCATGATGGCGGAGGCGAAAGCGTAGTGGGCCATGGAGTGCTTGCCGGGTGCGACCTGCTGCATCATGAACATGGTGAGTCCGACGAATCCGAATCCGTAGCAGAAGTATTCGAGGATGAGGCCTGAGCCTACGATCCACATATTCTGTGGCTGGAAGAGTGAGAAGAGGAAGTAGATGACAAAGGGGACGTTGAATATGCACACGAGGGTGAAGAGCACGCGCTTCAGACCGAAGTGGGCAATGAAGTAGCCGCCGAGAATGGAGCCTACGATGAAGGCGATCGTGCCGAGGGTGCCGTAGATCAGACCGATCTGCTCGTTGGACATGGCAAGTCCGCCCTGATCGAGGGGGGCTTTGAGGAATATGGGTACCATCTTCATGGCGAATCCTTCGGTGAGGCGGTAGCAGACGATGAACAGAATGTATATCCAGATGTAGCGCTTCCGGAAGAAGGCAAGGAGCACATGCTCCATCTCGCGCATGGATTCGGCGAAGCTCTTGGGTGCACCGCTCTTATTGACGGATCCGGTGGGGAGCATGAAGTAATGGTAGACGGCGAGTCCGATCATCAGCACTGCAAGGATGCCCATGATGATCATCCATGCGTACATGGGCGCTTTGTCGGGGTTGGATGCCTTGAAATGACCCATAAGTACGCCGGCGAGATATACGAGGCCGCCGTTGGCGAGCACTTTGGCGAGATTGTAGAAGGCTCCCTGCCAGCCGATGTAGCGGCTCTGGGTCTTGCCGTCGAGAGCGGTGAGGTATACGCCGTCGGTGGCGATATCGTGTGTGGCTCCCGAGAATGCGATGATGCCCATAAGGGCTATGGTCCAAGCAAAGAAGGCGGATAGCGGAAGCACGAATACTATGACGGCGAAGCAGAAGCCTGTGATGGCCTGAGTGGCCACGACGAAGTTCTTTTTGGTCCAATAGATCTCAAGCAGCGGACTCCAGATAAACTTCAAAGTGTAGGGGAGGGTGAGGAGCGATGTCCAGAAGGCTACTGCCGTCTTGTCGAGCCCGAGGTCGTCGAACATGATTACGGCTACCAGATTGAGCACTATGAAGGGAAGTCCCATGGCGAAATATACGCTCGGTACCCAACTGAGTGGCGAATGAGCGCGCGCGGGGGCGGAAGCGGCTGCTGATGATTGTTTCATGGCAGGGGGTGTGAATGTTGGTTCTTTTTAGTAAGTGTACCCCGGAGCAGAATCGAACTGCTATCTAAGGTTTAGGAAACCTCTATTCTATCCGTTGAACTACCGGGGCGATTCAAGACGCAAAAATAATCAAATTCCGCTATTCCGACAATAAATTGCGAATCTATATCGTGCACCGGAGCGCGGATCGGTGTGGTGGCCGGATATTTCGGCTAAAGTCCATTGCTGTGGGTCGAGGGCGGGAAAGAAGGTGTCGGCGCCGTCGACGTCGGCATCTACTTCGGTGAGATATAGCCTGGCAGTCACTTATACACATCTGACGCTGCCGACGAACTCTAGGG
>CAMWUX010000164.1 GCA_947177605.1 uncultured Porphyromonadaceae bacterium | reverse complement strand
GATCGGTTCGGGGAAAGCCTGGTTTTCGCGCATTCCTTCGGGGAGTTTCACTCCGCAGATTTCACGGCATCCGGCCTCATAGTCGCGCCATGCGCTTCCGGCGAGGTATCCGCGGATGATCATCTCCACGCGGAAGCCCTCGCAGCGCACCCCTACGGTGACCATCGGATCGGGGGAGGCGAGTTTCCAGTTAGGCACGATGTCGGCGGTGGCGTCGAGGAAGTAGCCGGCGATTTCGTTGAGCACCTGTCCCTTGAACGGGATGCCCTTGGGAAGCACTACGTCGAAGGCCGATATGCGGTCGGTGGCGATCATCACCAGAGTATCGGTGCCAATGGAATAAACGTCGCGAACTTTGCCGTGATACACAGCAGTCTGATTGGGAAAATTGTAGTCGGTATTGGTTAATGCAGTTGGCATAATGTATGGAAGATTTTGAAAATCACTGCGAAGTTAGTCAATATTCCTCAAAAGCGGACTATTTGACGAGCCCTTTTTTGATGAGCTTCGCCATCTCTTTCTTGGCTTTTTTGAGTTGGCGGTTGAAAGCGTCGTCGGCATGCAGACGGGCTACGACACCAGATCCGACGATGCGTCCGGCATCTACGTCGCTCTGGAAGTGATAGCCGCAGATCACACGGCTTTGTCCCATCTCGAAGCCGCGCTTGAGTATGGCATCCTGGCGTGCCGGATTGAGTTCGGCAAGAATCAGAGCGGTAGCCCACGCCTTGGCTGTGTGGCCGGAAGGATAGGAGCCGTTGCCTGCCAGACCGGCCTGTGCGTCGGGCACGCAGGTATCCTCATTGAAGAATATGTAGGGGCGCGTGCGCATGTAGTAGTTTTTGGCGTGGCGGGTGGAGAGGTCGCCGGCATCTTCACGCATACCGGTGATGAGTCGGTACACCTCGGGGGTATTTTCGGGAGTGATGTCGATACCGAACGCTTCCGAGAAGGCGGCTGTGAGACCGACGTCGCCAAGCTCGGCATCGTCGGCGGCGAGGTCGCCGCGCGGAGTGTCGCGCAGGGATTTGCCCCACTCATACTGCTCCACATCGTAGGCGAATCGGGCCGAGGCCGTGTCGGGTGGTGGGGGAAGAAGGTCTTTGGAATTGGGCACCTGGTCGATGGTGAGGTAATAGCCCGACTGCTGGGCTACGGCACCGCTTAACGAACTTACGACGGCGATGACGGCGATGATGAGATTACGAAGCATAGTGATGATGATTGGATGATTAATGAATAGGGTGTGTCAAAAAGATTTGATTTTGGCACACCCTATCAGTATAATGTTTGCGTAGTGGATTAGAATTCAGCGTTGTTAGGTGTACGTGGGAAGGGTATCACGTCGCGGATGTTGGTCATACCGGTCACGAAAAGCACCAGACGCTCGAAGCCGAGGCCGAAGCCGGCGTGGGGCACTGAGCCGTAGCGGCGGGTATCGAGATACCACCACATATCCTTCATCGGGATGCCGAGTTCCTCGATGCGTGCAAGCAGCTTGTCGTAGTCGGCCTCACGCTCTGAGCCGCCGATGATCTCGCCGATCTGGGGGAAGAGGACGTCCATGGCGCGCACGGTGCGGCCGTCGTCGTTCTGCTTCATGTAGAAGGCTTTGATCTCCTTGGGATAGTCGGTGAGGATCACCGGGCGCTTGAAGTGTTCCTCCACGAGGTAGCGCTCATGCTCGCTCTGGAGGTCGGTGCCCCAGTCGACGGGGAATTCGAACTTCTTGCCCGAATTGCGGAGTATCTCCACGCCTTCAGTGTAGGTCAGACGCACGAAGTCGTGTTCAACCACGAATTTCAGACGGTCTACAAGGTCTTTGTCGTACATCTGGGAGAGGAAGTCGATATCGTCGCGGCAGTGGTCGAGAGCGTAGTTTACGCAGTATTTAATAAAGTCCTCAGCGAGGTCCATATTGTCGGTGATATCGTAGAAAGCCATTTCAGGCTCGATCATCCAGAACTCCGAAAGGTGGCGCGGGGTATTGGAGTTTTCGGCGCGGAATGTGGGGCCGAAAGTGTAGATGGCTCCGAGAGCGGTGGCTCCGAGCTCACCTTCAAGCTGGCCGCTCACGGTAAGCGCGGTGGGCTTGCCGAAGAAGTCGGCGGAGAAGTCGACCTTGCCGTCCTCGGTGCGGGGCAGATTGTTGAGGTCGAGAGTAGTGACCTGGAACATTGCGCCTGCGCCTTCGCAGTCCGATGCCGTGATCAGGGGAGTGTTGAGGTAGAAGAATCCGCGCTCCTGGAAGAAGCGATGGATCGCGTAGGCGAGAGTGGAGCGCACGCGCAGGATGGCGCCGAAGGTGTTGGTGCGGGGACGCAGGTGAGCTTTCTCGCGCAGGAATTCAAGCGTGTGGCCTTTCTTCTGCAGAGGGTAAGTCTCGGGATCGGCGGTGCCGAACACTTCAAGCTTCTCGGCCTGAATCTCTACCGACTGGCCTTTGCCCATCGACTCCACCAGCTTGCCGGTCACGTGGATGGCCGCGCCGGTGGTGATGGCGCGGAGCTCATCGTCGGAGAAGCGCTCCATATCGAATACGATCTGGATATTTTTGATGGTACTGCCGTCGTTGAGAGCTACAAACTGCACGTGCTTGTTACCGCGGCGGGTACGCACCCATCCCATCACCTCCACCGTAGAGCCTACGAGCTCCGGGTTGAATATATCGATGATTTTAGTCCGTTTCATTCTATATGATGCTGATTTAGATGATTATTCAAATGAGCCCATCTTGAGGTAGTTGACCTCCTCCTGGGTGAGATAGCGCCAACGGCCGCGGGGCAGATTCTTCTTGGTAAGGCCTGCGAAATACACGCGGTCGAGCTTAGTGACATGATAGCCGAGGCTTTCGAAAATGCGGCGCACGATGCGGTTGCGGCCCGAGTGGATCTCGATACCGGCCTGATTGCGGTCAGTGTCGGTGGCGTATGAGATTGCGTCGGCGTGGATGGGGCCATCTTCGAGCTCGATGCCGTCGGCGATGCGCTGCATGTCATCTTCGGAGATATCCTTGTCGGTCCATACGTGGTAGATCTTCTTCTTCACGTACTTGGGATGGGTGAGCTTCGAGGCAAGGTCGCCGTCGTTGGTGAGCAGGAGCACACCGGTAGTGTTGCGGTCGAGGCGCCCTACGGGATAGATACGCTCTTCGCAGGCATTCTTCACGATATCCATCACGGTCAGACGTCCGTTGGGATCGTCGGAAGTGGTCACACAGTCCTTCGGCTTGTTGAGCAGGATGTAGCATTTGCTCTCGAGGGTGACAACCTTGCCGTTGAATTCCACAGTGTCGTTGTGGGAGATCTTTACGCCGAGTTCGGTCACAGCCTCGCCGTTGACCTTCACCAGACCCTGCTGGATATATTCGTCGGCTTCGCGGCGCGAGCAGATACCGGCGTTGGCCATAAACTTGTTGAGACGTATCTGTTCGTTGGGATCCGGGATAGTCTGTTCGTACTCCACACGCTTCGGGCGTGGCACGAAGCTCTTGCCACCGCGGGGCATACCGAACTCATTGTGCTGCGGACGCTGCTGGTTGCGGTTGTTGTTATAGCCCCCGGGACGGTTGTTATTGTAGCCACCCTGGCGATTATTGTTGTATCCGCCCTGACGGTTGCCGTTGTTGTTATAGCCCCCCTGGCGGTTGTTATTGTTGTTGTATCCGCCGGGGCGCTTGTTGTTATTATTGTAGCGGTTCTGACCCTGCTGGTTGCGATTGTTGTTGTAGCCTGAATGATTGTTGTTGTAGCCGCCGTTGCCGTGGTTGTTGTAGCCGCCGTTGCCGTGGTTGTTGTAGCCGCCGTTGCCGTGGTTGTTG
>CAMWUX010000163.1 GCA_947177605.1 uncultured Porphyromonadaceae bacterium | reverse complement strand
CCCGGAGCTTTATATGAATATGCCTCGCGGTCGCCGTATTTCTCGGCTTGGCGATGGATGAGATTTGTCAAAATGTTGGCCATAAAGGTGAATTTTGATTCTGTATTGGACAAAGGTAGCCCAATTCGCTTTAATATCTAACGCCTGACGACGTCAAATCGACGTAGAGTTAACATCTGTTGTTATACCGCGGCCGATATTAACTTATGTTAACTCTTCTGGGCCTTTTGGGCAAACCATTTCAGGGCAAGCCGGCTTCCGCCGTGGCCTGTAAGGCGGTTTACTATATATATAAGGCCCATCTTCATTCCTGTCTTAATCGGGAGCTTCTCATTTTCTACGGGGCGGAGTATGATATTGGCCGCTTGTTTATCACCTTCGCGTCGGTAGAGAGAGGCTAAGATTAGGCGTCGGCAGTGAAGAATGCGTTTGAGATATTCATGCTCGCTTGCAGCCACGATGCGGTCGATAGCGTCAAGCGCCTTGGCGTGATGCTCGGCGCGGCCACTCATTGATGTGCCTGTGAGAGATTCGTCGGTTGGGTGTATCCACACTGTAGGATCGCCTTCCATACGGCGTGCTTTCACGTCGGGGAGAAGTAGCAGGCGTATACCGAGCTCAAGGTCGACCCACATTTGCAATTCTTCATTCCAGCCACCGGCTGCACGGAGTATATCGGTTCTAACAGTGTAGCGCTGTGTCGACAGCGGACAGTGGAGCACTTGTAGCGCCTTCAGATCGTGATGACGATGGCTCTTTACCGAAGTCCAGCCGTCGGGGTCGATCGTGGCGGCATCGTAGTAGAGTATATCAGTGTCGGGGCGCTCCCGTAGGGCGGTATCAATGCGCTCAAGATGGTTGGGGCGCATCTCGTCGTCGGAATCGAAGAAGAGCACGTAGGGGGTGGCGACATTAGCCAGACCATAGTTGCGCGCAATCGAAGCGCCTGGAGTAGGGCAGCCAAGCACTTCGATGCTAAGTGCATCGGTCCGGTGACGGTCGGCCCAGCGAGTTACGACATCGAGGGTATTGTCGGTCGAGGCGCTGTCAACTATTATAAGGTTGAACGGGCGTAGTGTCTGAGCCGCAATACTATCGAGTGTACGCACCACGAGTACCGGACGGTTGCGTACCGGTACTACCACCGTCAACTGCGGGGTATCACTTACCGACGTGGGTTCGGCACTCATTGTCCGAGAAGCTGACCGAGTTTGCGGGTGAGTTCCTCTACGTTTGCCGGGCGATTCACGATAGTACTTCCCGAAATGATGAATATGGCGGGAACGGTGGGTACATTGTATGAGGTGACATATTCAGCCACGGGGCCATTATAGACTGTCACCCATGGGAGATTGCGCGCAGCCTGACGCCATTCGAAGTTGTCGGACTGAGCGGCTTTGTCTACTCCGATCTGGTAGATCTCCAGTCCGGAAGAGTGATACCTGTCGTAGAGTTTGCGCAACTCTATGTTGAGCGGTGTAGAGAAGTCCTGGGTGTAACTTGTGAAGTTGAGCACCACAACCTTGTTTTTGTCGGCAATGTCGGATAACTTCACCTTGGTACCATCGGCGTTGGGCAACTCAATGTCTATGAGGCCAATCTCGGGCGCGGCGATAGTGTCGCGGTTGGTCGACAGACGTTTCATATTGCTAAGGTAGCGATCCGACATCATATTGCATCGCGGGTCGTTGGGGCGGTTTTCCTTGAAGGCGTTGGCTACGGCGCCGATGATTCGTAGATCGCGCTTATCGTTGATGCTCAGTAGCGGAGTGCCTTGGACTGTCTTATTGGCAATATAATATGCAACGATACCGGAGGGATTTGTAAGCACTATATCGGCCAGACGACGCTTGAATGTGACGGCGGTATCGAGAGCGCTGACACCATTCTCGCCTACAAAGGCGTTGATCAGACTGTCGACCAACACCATCTGCATGGCAGATTCGGAGCCGTTGAGTTGATATGTGCGGTCGAAATCCTTTGCCGAGGCCTGAAGGTGAAGATTGTCGATGCTGTCGATAGGGAAGTAGATCGACTTGCCGTCGTAGGTGAGTCGGTAGATTTCGGGATAAGCGGGAGCTGCGCCATTGGCAGTGAAGGATCCGTCGGAGCTGAGCTGCAGCGTATCGATCACGAACCAGCCTCCGAGCTTGTTCTGACCTTCGAGTACTACGCAGGTGGGCGTGTCGGATGATGTGTCGGATATTTTACCTTTGAGTTTCCATTCGGCATTGGAACTGCACGAAATCACGGCCAGCGCTGTGGCTACCGTCATGATAAAGTAGTGGATATTGCGCATTTTGATTGATTGGTTGTTCGTAATTGATAGCTTTGGCAAAGGTAGCACAAATTCTCGAATAAATGAAGAGGCTTCTGCCCGGGATAGGGAGAAGCCTCGAAGTTATCCAAAACTCTGCTTTTGTTATTTCTTTTTCTTGGAGCCTCTGCGCTTGGATGCCGACTTCTTTGTCTTTCTCTTTGAAGTGGCTTTGTGCTTTTTGGCGGGACGTGCGCTGAGTGTCTTTTCGCACTGGGCTTTATTGAAGGTGAACACGTCGCGGTGTGTCACGTAGTTGTCGAAGTCGATGATGTCGGCGGGGTTGATGGCGATACCCATATAGCGGGTCTCGAAGTGGAGGTGGGGGCCGGTGGAGCGGCCTGTCGAGCCGCCGAGTGCGATGAGTTGGCCTGCGCGTACATACTGATCCTTCTTGGCGATGATACGTGAGCAGTGTCCGTAGACGGTTTCAAGACCATTGTCGTGGCGGATCACTACGTAGTAGCCGTAACCGCCGCGGTCGAAACTGGTGATGCGCACACGGCCGTCGAATGCAGCCACTATCGAGTCGCCTGTGCGGAGGTTGAGGTCAACGCCCTTATGCATTCGGCCGAAGCGTGCGCGGTAGCCGAAGGGGGAGGTGAGACGGCCACGGACGGGAGCTACATAGCCTGTTACGTCTATATCCTTGACTGCGGGAATGGGGAGGCCTGCGTAAGCGCCATTGACCGACTGCGAATCCCAGTTGTAGTTGAAGAGCTCGGAGTTGTCGATCTGGATCTTGGGGCCTGTATTTCTCATACCGCCCATACCGAGCGCGGCGGCATTGCCGGTCGGCTTCTGGTTGGCGATAAGGGTGTTGTGCTGGTTGGTATGCTGTATGGGGAGCTGCGTCTGAGCCTGCACGGAGCAGATCGAGACTACGATAGCGAAGAGAGAAGTTGCGATTTTCTTAGCGAGGAGCATTAAGGCTGTGATTTTTTTGGTTCTGGAGAAGTGGGATTATTTACCGTCGGGGGAATAGAGGTGAGGGGTGATGAGCGGTGTCCATTCGCAGATTTCTTCGGGGGTGAAGAAACGCTTCACTTCCACTTCGGCATCTTCGATGGATGATGATGCGTGGATCACATTTTCCTGACCCGACATACTGAAGTCGCCGCGGATAGTACCGGGGAGAGCTTCGCGGGAGTTGGTGGCGCCGGTTAGCAGACGCACTACCTTTACGGCATCAACGCCTTCGAGTACCATAAGCACTACGGGCGATGCTGTCATCGAATCAAGGATGAAAGGAAAGAATGGACGGTCAACCAGATGAGAATAGTGCTCACGGAGGATGGCCTCGCTCAGACGAGCCATTTTCATAGCCACGATGGTAAGACCTTTACGCTCGAAGCGGGAGAGAATCTCTCCGATAAGTCCGCGCTGTACGGCCGACGGCTTAAAGATTACAAGCGTTTTTTCCATGAGTTGCAAACTGGTTTTTTAGATTTAATTACTTTTTCCGTTGACGGATGTTCAAAGATACAAAATCGAATCGAGAGACCAAAACATTAAAG
>CAMWUX010000162.1 GCA_947177605.1 uncultured Porphyromonadaceae bacterium | reverse complement strand
ATTGTCACAAATATGTCACCGATTTGTCATTTTCTCCGTAACAATTGCGTAACAAAAAATGTAACAATTTTGTATATATTGCCCGAAAAGCCCCCATTATGCGTATCCCCCTGCAGTGGTGCTACGGCTACTCATTTAAGTAGCAATTGTTTATGTGCTTTTATGCTGTGTAATTCTCATCCATATATAAAAAAGCGAAGCGCCTCATTTTTTTCGTGAAGCGCTTTACTCATTGGAGTTATTTTCGTGAAATTTCTCTATGCTTATTGGGCTAATCCTGTGGATCGGGAATTCTGAAAGAGATGGGGAGGGTGTACCAGGTGCGTACGGCTTTGCCGTCTTTGATGCCGGGGGTGAAGCCTTCGAGGAGTGATACTACCCGGAGGGCTTCGGCGTCGAGCGACGGATAGATCGAATGTACGACCTCGGGATTCGTTACTTTACCCTCTGTGTCAACTACGAATCTCACAATCACTCGCCCCTGAATATTTAGCGAGCAGGCATCTTCGGGGTATCGGAGATTTTCTACAAGGAATTTTACTATCCCTTCCACGCCACCCGGATATTCGGGGTAAGCATCGGGGTGTTCCAACACTATATCAGATAATGTGTCGCCCTGCACCGGCTGATATGATTGAGCAAAAGCCGAAGCGGTGCCGAGAAGCAGAAGTATGGCTGCGGTGAGAAGTAATCTCATTAGTATATATTTTAGGTGTGGGGATCAGAATGGGTAGCCGATGGCGAGGTGGAAGGCAAGTGAGTTTTTGAATTTTGTCATATTGTAGTATCCGCGCTTGCCGGTGTCGTAGGGTGCGTGGATGCCGATACCGAGGTCGCCGCGCACTACAAGCATACCGATGTCGAGACGCAGTCCGGCGCCGGTGCCGGTGGCCAGATCCTTGAAGAATGTAGAGCCACGCAGTTTGCCGCCCGGACGGGCCGGATCCTCTTTGAGCAGCCACACATTGCCGGAGTCGAAGAATACAGCGCCGTGAAACGGGCCGAATATCGGGAATCGGTATTCGACATTGAATTCAAATTTGAATGTACCGGTCTGGTCGAAGTAGCCGTTGATCTGCTCCTTGGGCACTCGGTAACTGCCGGGTCCGATGGAGCGGACGGTGAAGGCGCGCACGGAGTTGGCGCCGCCGCAGTAGAACTGCTCGCTGTAGGGTACTTCGGTGGAGTTGGCGTAAGCGTGAGCGGCTCCGACTGCTACTCGGCTCACGAGCCAATTGTCGCCATGGCCGATGCGCCGGTTGTATACGAGCTGTGCTGTACCCTTCACGAATTGTGAGAAGGGGGTGTGGAATAGTTCCTTCTCGCCTTTCTTACCGCAAGCGCGGTATATGGCCCAGAAGATGTTGCCGGCTTCGGTGACGGAGAACTGCCAGTTGAGTGAATTATTGGAGTCGAACGCCCGGTCGTAGATGTAGTTGTAGCCCATCTGCGGTATGAACTGGCTGCGGAAACTCTGGGCAATGGCAGGATTGGCATCCATAATGGAGTCGAATTCTGTGGTGGTCCGCATGAGTTTCACGTAGGTGAGTTTGAAGAGCGTGAGTGAGGTATTGACGTGGCGGCTCACACGCCAGTCATAAGTGAAGGCTGTGTTGAATTGCGCCATGCTGAAATAATGCGGACGGTTGAGCAGGTCGGCGCCGAGGGTGATACGGGTCCAGTTGAGTTGTCGGCGTGATCGCGGGATGAATCCCGGGGCAAGCAGTCTGGGGAAGGAGAGACCTGCGTTGAGGCCTGCCTCATAGGAGTTGAATACGGATGAACGCCCATGGCCTGTCTGCCATTCATACGATCCGAAGAGGTCGATCGAGAATTGCTCACCTCCGCCGAATATATTCTTGTTGGTGAGCTTGAGGTCTACACCCGGACCGAGATATGAGTTGGACTTGGATGTGACGTTGACCTCGACTGAGGCCTCCATCGGTTTGTCGACCGTACATTCTATCAATACATTGAGCCGGTCGTGGTTAGCGGAGTCGGGCATTGCGCTGATGTCGATACCGTTGAATATGCCGAGCCGCGACAGGTATGTCTGTGTGCGGTTCATATCGCGCACGGTGAGGGTCTTGCCGGTGCGGAAGGTGATGCATTCGGTAAGGAGGCTGTCGCGTAGGCGCACGGGCATCATCTTGATGATGCGCCCCCTGGAGGTCAACATAGTGTCGGCGACACCGCCACCTTCATTGCGGTGAACGATGGTTGTGATCGTGCCGGTACGGTAGGACTTTGAGGCGAACGCCGGGATATTGGACGCCAGATGCAGACGCAGTGCTATCGAGCCGGGAGTGATGATCGAATCAGCGAGGTATTCGATGTATTCGGGGCGGAAGAAGTAGTAGCCGCGGTTGCGGAGCTTGTTGGCAATGTTGACTCTCACCTGGGCGAGCGAGTCGATGCAGTAGCGCGTACCTTTGGCGAGATTATGCTCGCGCAGAGCCAACGAGTCTATCAGATGACATAGGCGCGTGGTGTCGGGGAGCAGTTCAAGGCTGTCGATCGGGTACTCCGGGCCGGGATTGATGGTGTAGGTGATGCGGGCCTTCTTCTTGTTTTTGCCCTGCACGAGCGAGTAGGAGGCGCGTCCGCGGAAGAAGCCGTTGTCGCGCAGATTGCTTTCGATCATCTGCACTCTCACCTCGGGGCGTACGTCGGATATAAGTACCGGTTCCGACACCAACTTTTCGTAGATCCAGTGTTTGAAGCCGCTCGGCGGATTGGGCCAGTTGTTGTAGACCCACAGTCCGAGCGGGAAGGGCCAGCGGACGTAAGGGGAGTAGAGTACATTGTTTGGCGCTACATTCACTGTGGTGCTCACGGCATCGGTCACCGATTCAGGCAACTCGGTGCCTTTTGGGGTGACATAGTCGACCTTCTTCACGCCTGTGTATAGTATGTCGTCGGGGCCAAGGCGCTTGGTGGTGGAGCAGGCGCCGAGGGCGAGAATGGCCATGGTGGCCGTGAGTATGATGAGGAGTCTACTTTTCATTGACGGTGGTATCGGATGGACGGATGGCGGGGCTGAACCTGAAGAGGTCGCGCAGGGAGTTGATCTTGCGTTTCATCACGAAGCCCACACCGGTCTGGGTGATTTCGCCTTCGAGAATCGATTCGAAGCCTACGTGGCGGAAGAGGCGCACATACATTGAGCCGGCGCGGTTGAGTAGGTATTCGAATGATATGTCGTTGATGAGATTTTGCGAGAAATTTTCGTCGGCATCGGCGTCCGTAGAATAGTTGCCGCCTACCACGATCTTGAAGCGGTCGTTGAAGAGCGTCTTGCTCACACGGTAGCTGTAGCTCGTAGTAGTGGAGCGTGAGCCGTCGGTGGTAGTGTCATACTGGTCTACGCCGAAGGAGATATCGACTCCACGGATATTGTTGGCCGCCCATGAGTTGAGCTGAGACGCGAGGAAGGAGTAGAGTGGATTGCCCGAGAGATTGGCGTTGGCCTTTGTCCCGGGGCCGGTATACTGGTTGTAGAGCAGCATATTCATAGCCTGATTGGCACGCTGGTCGGGACTCATGCCCTGAAGCTCGTTCTGTATTGTGATGTCGTCGTCGGTCGACAGGTCAAACGATACCTTCATATCTTCGAGTGTACCGCCTACCGACACACCTACGTCGAAGTTGACCAGACGCGAGTTCTGTCCCTCTTGGGTGACGTTGGCGCGCATGCGGTCCACGGCGTTGATCGACAGGGTGGGGTTGAGCACCGGCCCGGTGAAAGCCACATAACTGCCCGGCGTGAACTTGAAGTTTTTCTCCGACATGATCGACATCGAGTAGCCGCCGGTTGATATCTGAGGTGTGTAG
>CAMWUX010000161.1 GCA_947177605.1 uncultured Porphyromonadaceae bacterium | reverse complement strand
GCCGATACAATCCATACGTGATCTATTTTGAGGACGACCCTACGAAGCCGTCGGGCACGCGTGCCGTACAGCAGGCGCTGTTCGGCCTGATACCATTCGCCTCCTACACAATCCAATTTTGAGATGATCAGACTAATACGCTATATTTTAATCAGTATCGCGGCATTGACTATCCAGTCGTGCGAGAAGGAAATCGATATCCAGTACAAGGATATCGAGCCGATACCCGTGATCGAAGGAGAGCTATCGTTGCAGGGTGCAAATGTGAGGATCACGATGACTACACCGATGGATGAGCCGATGAACACTACCCTGCTCACAGATGCCACTGTAACCCTCACCGATCTGACCGAAGGCACCGCAGCGACACTTCTTCCCGATCAGCACGGTGTATTCACCGACGCAGGCGCGGGCATACCGGGCCACCTGTATGAACTCAAGGTGATCCGCGACGGGAAGAGCCACTCCTCGCGGGGTGAGATGTCGGCACCGACCGACCTTCTCGAACTCGAATTCAACTGGATAAAGATGCCTTACGACTATGTGGCTGTGCTACAGGTCACATTTACCGACTACGACAGTATCGACGGGGACTGCTACTGGGTGCGCCTATATCGCAACGGTAAAGCCTATAAGTGGAATCTCGTCACCGACCTATATGGCACCGACGGGATAATCAACGATGTATTCATGACCTCCCGACGCGATCTCGACGAAGAGGATGAGCAGGATGCGCTCCGCGACGGCGATGTGGTGACGGCCTCCGTATCGCCCATCAGCCGGGAAATGTACGACTATCTGGAAGCCATATCGTCGGACAGCAACGGCCCGGCACTATTCGCCGGTGACTTCTGCCTCGGCTACTTCCTCGCGTCGCCAACCGTGAGTGCTTCCATCACTTTCCACCCCGATCAAATCCAAAACTTCTGAACGGTGAATGCCTATGGATAATGGAGGTCTGCACCGTGAGATCGTATACTCCGAAGAGTTGGAAGGCATCAACTCTCCGGCCTTCTATAATTGCATAATACACCTCATCTGCACAGACGGACACGGCACGTTCACCTACAACGGCCGGCGTTTTGCTCTGCGCACCAACGATATTGCCGTGATATCCCAGCCGCGTATGGTAGGCGAAATCGCAAAAGACGCATCATTCTCCTGCAGATACATCGTGGCACCCGAACGCTTTCTCCACAACCTTCTGCCTGCCAACAACTACTCCATACAGGGGCGCGTGAGTCTCTTCGACAATCCCATAATCCACGTTGACGCTCAGGATTCCCGGCGCTTTCGGCACGACCTCGACAACATTCGCACCCGTATGACCGACACGGCGCATCTCTTCTACACCGATATGATTGCCGGTCTGCTCAGGACTATGGTATATGATCTCTTTGACTTCCACGCCAAGCACAACGAGAATGTGCTCACTACCGATCGCGTAGGCTATATCACGTCGCAGTTTTTCACACTCATAGAGGGTGGCCTGCCGAAGACGGAGCGCGAAGTAGCCTACTATGCCCGACGGCTCAACGTCACCCCCAAATATCTGGCGCAGACTATCAAACGCGCTACGGGCGCCAGCGTATCGTCTCATATCACGCATGCCGCTACGGCTATAATCATCTCGATGCTGGACGACAGCCGGCTATCCGTAACGCAAATAGCCGACGAGATGCACTTCGCATCCGTCAGCTATTTCAGTCGCTATTGCTCAAAGCATCTGGGCATCTCTCCGGCGCAATACCGCACCGCCGGCGCCTCAACGCCCGAGCCCTAATCCTTCGAGCCAACGCTCAACGCTCCGGCGTGCAGACTCACGGTTGCTCTGCGCCGTCTTGCCCTGTATGGCCAAACCTTTGCCCACAGCTACATCCGCGCCCTTGCAGGCCGCAGCTATACGGCGGTCGGTACCACCCATTCCGCTCCCTTCGTGCGTGACGAATGGTATGACTGTCTTGCCAGCCCATTCGTGCTGCTCAATGAAGGTGTATACACACATCGGAGGCTCGCCCCACCACTGCGGATAGCCAATGAAGATCACATCATAATCCTCCACCGCCACATCGCCCTCGATGGCCGGACGCGCATTCTCGCGGAGCTCGCGCCGGGCTATCTCGATACATTCGTCGTAACTATCTTCGGGATATGGCGTAAGGGGTACGATCTCGAAGCTGTCGGCTCCTGTTGCATCGGCGATCATATCGGCTATGATATACGTATTGCCTTTTTCGATATATCCTACATTGTAGTTCTCCCCGGTATGTGAGAAGAATACTACCAGTCGTCCATTCATATCTGTATCTTTTGTTTGTTGTGAATTTTCATTATTGTCGTTGACTTGCGGCTGCGTCCCGCAGGCACATAAGCCGGCCATTGTGGACATCGCAGCCAGCACCGAAGCCAGTAAGCGCCTTATCGCCATCCCATAAACATTTTCACGACTTCGGGGTCGTGGTGGTCGAAGAAAAGACTCTTACGGGTGTCGAGACGCGCTATCGCGGCCATATCCTCATCGGAAAGCGTGAAGTCGAGAATATCGAGATTCTGCTCCATGCGCTCCACATGAACCGATTTGGGTATCACTATGATGCCACGCTGAGTGAGCCAGCGGAGAGCCACCTGAGCTACGCTCTTGCCATATTTCCTGCCTATCCCGGCGAGCGTCGGGTTGGTGAAGAAATTGTTGCGGCCTTCGGCCAGCGGGCCCCACGACATAGTGAGAGTGCCGTAGTCAGCCATTATCTTCTGAGCCTCGATCTGCTGGTCGAATACGTGAGTCTCCACTTGATTCACAGCGGGTACGATATCGACATTGCTTGCCAGATCAATGAAATGATCGGGGTAGAAGTTGCTCACACCGATAGCGCGCAGCTTGCCAGCACGGTAGGCGTCCTCAAGGGCGCGATAAGCACCGTAGCGGTCGCAGAAGGGTTGGTGCAGAAGCATCAGATCGATGTAGTCGGTGCCGAGTTTGCGCAGGCTCTCGTCGATCGACGCTTTGGCCTTCTCGTAGCCGTAGTTGGAAATCCACACCTTCGATACCAAGAAGATATCCTCGCGCGCGATACCACTCTTGGATACGGCAGCGCCCACCCCCTCTTCGTTGTGATACGCCTGAGCCGTATCGATCATCCGGTAACCTACTTTCAGCGCATCGCTCACGCATCGTTCACATTCCTGCGGATCCACCTGATACACGCCGTAGCCGATCAGAGGCATCTCTACACCATTGTTTAGTTTTACGTATTCCATATCTTATTAGTTTTGATTATCTTTGTTGCAAATATAACAAGATTATGCCCCTTGGGGAGTTTCACATATTTCCCTAAAACTTTCACAAATCCACTCAAAACAATTTAGTCATAACAACAGTATGAGCAAAAATGTGATGATGCTGGTCGGCGCAGGCCAGATAGGAATGGCGATTGCCCGCCGAATGGGCTATGGTATGAAGATTGTGGTCAGCGACAAAAGTATGCGCAACGCCGAGACCATAGCGGACATTATGAACAACGCCGGCTTCGACTGCCTACCGGTGGAAATGGATCTGTCGGAACGCGATTCGATCAAGCACGTGA
The DNA here is from genome assembly GCA_947177605.1 of uncultured Porphyromonadaceae bacterium. GTDB lineage: Bacteria > Bacteroidota > Bacteroidia > Bacteroidales > Muribaculaceae > Paramuribaculum. The sequence continues at coordinate 251 of CAMWUX010000161.1, read as the reverse complement.
TATCTGTGGCTCAGCAATTCGGCCCGCTGACTATGCTCATCAACGCCGCCGGTGTATCGCCATCACAAGCTCCAATCGAAGCCATACTCAAAGTTGACCTCTACGGTACAGCCGTGCTCCTCGAAGAGGTAGGCAAAGTGATAGCCGAGGGTGGTACGGGAGTGACGATCTCCAGCCAGTCCGGGCACCGTATGCCCGCACTCACGCCCGAGCAAGACCGACAGCTCGCCACTACCCCAACGGAGGAATTA
>CAMWUX010000160.1 GCA_947177605.1 uncultured Porphyromonadaceae bacterium | reverse complement strand
ATATCTCGTTTTCTTCTACATGGCGCTTGATAAGCTCCACGAACTCTTTGCCGTAGCGATGAGCTTTGCCTGTACCCACTCCATAGATACCAGCAAGCTCCTCAAGCGACACCGGGTAAGTGGTGGCCATAGCTTCGAGCGACGGTTCCTGAAATATTACATAGGGGGGAAGGCCGGCCTTTTTGGCCACCTTCTTGCGGAGGTCCTTGAGCATGGCGTAGAGCTCGGGATCGGCTGCACAGCCTACACCCGGCTTGACGCCATCGGCACTCGGTTCATCTGAAAATTCTATATCTTCCACAATTTTAAACTGAGTCGGGTTTGATAAGTATTGCTCCCCGAGGGGACTGATTTTTAGAAGGCCATACTGCTCTATATCTCTGTCGAGATAGCCGGCGATTACAGCCTGACGGATCACGGCCGCCACGTGTCGCTCTGTCTGATGCGACAGAGCGCCAAAAAGTTCATGAGAGTCATGTCCATACGAGCGGATATCGGCCGTGCGACGGCCCACAAGGATATCCGTGATATAGTTGGCTTTAAACCTGGCGGGCAGGGATGATATAAGTTCGAGCACATCGAGCAAATCATCTTTGGCATCGACAAGCTGACGCGGACGCAGACAATTGTCGCAATTGCCACAGTTATCATCCGAATACATTTCACCGAAATAGTGAAGCAATGATCGGCGGCGACACACACTCGATTCGGCATACGAAGCCGTCTCCATAAGAAGCTGTCGGGATATCTCCTGCTCTGCGATGGGCTTATTCTGGATAAATTTCTCCATCTTCTGCAGATCCTTGGCGGCATAGAAGGTGATGCAACGACCTTCGCCACCGTCGCGTCCGGCACGACCGGTCTCCTGATAGTAGCCTTCGAGAGATTTCGGCATATCGTAGTGAATCACGAATCTCACATCGGGCTTGTCGATACCCATACCGAAAGCAATCGTGGCCACAATCACATCTATCTTCTCATAAAGAAAAGCATCCTGATTGGCCGATCTGGTGGCGGAATCCATACCGGCGTGATATGGGAGCGCCTTGATATCGTTGACGATAAGCAGCTGAGCCAATTCCTCTACCTTCTTGCGGCTCAGGCAATAGATGATGCCGGACTTACCTTCCATCCCTTTGACAAACTTGATGATATCCTTATCAATCTGTGAGGTCTTGGGACGAATCTCGTAGTACAGGTTGGAGCGGTTGAACGACGACTTAAACACTTTGGCGCCGAGCATACCGAGATTTTTCTGAATGTCGTGCTGCACCTTGGGAGTGGCAGTAGCTGTGAGAGCAATTACCGGACGCGAACCGATCTCATTGATGATCGGACGAATGCGGCGATACTCGGGGCGGAAATCATGCCCCCATTCAGATATACAATGAGCTTCGTCGACGGCATAGAACGAAATCTTCACCGACTTCAGAAACTCGATATACTCCTCCTTGGTAAGCGATTCGGGTGCCACATATAGCAGACGTGTAACGCCGGCCAGTATATCCGACTTCACTCGATCGACTGCCGCCTTGTTGAGCGACGAGTTGAGGAAATGAGCTATGCCATCCTCCTCACCAAAATTTCGCATTGCATCTACCTGATTTTTCATCAGAGCAATAAGGGGAGATATCACTATCGCGGTGCCCTCCATCAGTAGCGAAGGCAGCTGATAGCAGAGTGACTTACCGCCACCGGTGGGCATGAGCACGAATGTGTCGTTGCCCTCGATGAGGCTCTCCATGATTGCTTGCTGATTGCCTTTGAAGGTATCGAAGCCGAAATACTTCTTCAATGTGAGCGAAAGCTGGTCAGTTTTTGGCATAATTCAATAAGGTATGGAATGAGAAGAAAAGGATAGGCTGTGTGCGCTATTCCTGAAGCCGGTTCACTTCGAAATTCGCTTCCTCCAGTTTTCGCAGAGCATACTCTGCCGTCACATCAAGGTGCTTGGAACCATCCGTGTCAGATGGCATCTCAAACATAGCGTCCATCATTATCGTCTCCACAATGGAGCGGAGGCCGCGGGCGCCAAGGCGGTATTCTATAGCTTTATCGACTATCAGGTCGAGTGCATCTTCAGTAAAATCAAGTGTCATTCCATCCATTTCAAACAACTTTTTGTACTGACGCACGATGGCATTTTTAGGCTCCGTAAGAATCCGGCGGAGCGCCTCGCGGTCGAGCGGTTCGAGATGAGCCAGAATGGGCAGGCGGCCTATGATCTCGGGTATAAGTCCGAACGATTTAAGATCCTGCGGAGCCACGTACTGGAGGAAGTTGTCGCGGTTGACGCCCTTGCGAGCGGTATTGGAGTAACCTACGGTGTGGGAATTGAGTCGCTGGGCTATCTTGCGTTCGATGCCGTCGAAAGCACCTCCGCATATAAAGAGGATGTTTTTGGTATCGACGGGAATCATTCGCTGTTCGGGATGCTTGCGGCCGCCTTGCGGAGGCACATTCACCACCGATCCTTCAAGCAACTTAAGCAATCCCTGCTGCACACCCTCGCCACTTACGTCGCGGGTGATCGACGGATTGTCGCCCTTGCGAGCTATCTTATCAATTTCGTCGATAAACACTATACCACGCTCGGCGCGCTCCACATCATAGTCGGCCGCCTGAAGCAGACGCGTGAGCAAGCTCTCGATATCCTCACCCACATATCCAGCCTGGGTGAGCACAGTGGCATCAACGATAGTAAACGGTACGTCGAGCAACCGTGCGATTGTCTTGGCCAAAAGCGTCTTGCCCGTACCGGTAGGACCAACAATGACGATATTGCTCTTTTCGATGTCGACATCATCGGTGGCAGATTGCTGCAGGCGCTTGTAGTGGTTGTAGACGGCAACCGACAAGTAACGTTTGGCATCGGTCTGACCGATCACATACTGATCGAGAAATTCACAAATTTCTTTCGGTTTGGGTATGTTGAGTTCAGCGGTGCCTTTACCGGCAGACTTCCCTTTCGCGTCTTCGTTGTACTCACGAAGAGCCTCATGGATGTGCTCCACACAACCCGTACATATATAGGTATTGCCAAGCGGGCTCGGCACGAGCATATCGCCATAGGAGGCGGGACGTCCGCAAAAACTGCACGACGGTCCTTCGGCACCGGTCTGTTTCTTCTTGGCCATACTTTAGTGTTTGGCTTTTATGAGCACATCATCGATCATACCATACTCCTTGGCTTCCATGGCAGTCATCCAGTAATCGCGGTCGGAGTCCCGCTCTACTTTATCGAACGGCTGACCTGAATGGTCGGAAATGATTGTATAGAGTTCCTTCTTGAGTTTCTGAATCTCACGGGCCGTGATCTCGATATCGGAAGCCTGACCCTGAGCGCCGCCCATCGGCTGATGTATCATCACGCGCGAATGCTTCAGCGCGAAACGCTTGCCTTTGGCACCGGCGACAAGAAGTACGGCAGCCATAGAAGCGGCCATACCTGTACAGATGGTGCTCACGTCGCTGGAGATATACTGCATAGTATCGTAGATACCGAGACCGGCATATACAGATCCACCGGGCGAGTTAATGTAGATATTCACATCCTTGCCGGGGTCGGTGGAATCGAGATAGAGGAGCTGAGCCTGAATTACATTAGCAGTATAGTCGTTGACATCAGTACCGAGGAAGATCACGCGATCCATCATCAGACGCGAGAACACATCCATCTGAGCTACATTGAGCGTACGCTCTTCGATAATGGTAGGTGAAATGTAGCTTGCGGCTACGGAATTGATTGTATCGGTGTATTTGTCGAGCGCGAGGGAATTCATACCCAAGTGCTTTACAGCGTAGTTTCTAAAGTCGTGGTTCATATAGTAAATTGATATATTATGCGT
>CAMWUX010000159.1 GCA_947177605.1 uncultured Porphyromonadaceae bacterium | reverse complement strand
CCTTGGAGATGGGGGTAGCATTAGCGTCGGGAGCACCGCCGCAGTTAAACGATACATAGCCGCCGGCCTGCTGGATCTTATCGAACGCATTGCGGTCTACCATAAGGTCGCGGATCACAGGGAATGCAGCCGAGCGCCAGGGCTCGATAGTGATGGTGTCGCCGTCGGCAAACTTACGCATGTGGAGCTGGCAGGTAGTGATACCCTGCACCGGGCCGTGGGGATGACCGTTGATATAGAGGGAGCACATGCCGCAGATGCCTTCGCGGCAGTCGTTGTCGAATACTACGGGCTCCTCACCCTTCTCTACGAGCTGCTGGTTGAGCATGTCGAGCATTTCGAGGAAAGAGCTGCCGGTCGATACGCCGTCGACGTGGTAGTTGACAAACTGACCCTTTTCTTTGGGACCACGCTGACGCCAGATTTTCAGGTTTACGCTTATTGTTGTTTCCATTGAATGTTTGTTTTGAAGGTTATAGACGTTAGCGGTCGCTTATTATGATTTATAGTTGCGGGTCTGTACCTTGATGGCCTCATAGTTGAGGGGCTCTTTGAGGAGCACGGGCTTCTCATTGTCGCCGGTATACTTCCAGCAGGATACATACATATAGTGCTCGTCGTCGCGGGCAGCCTCGCCGTCGGCGGTCTGATACTCTTCGCGGAAGTGTGCGCCGCAGGATTCGTTGCGATGGAGGGCGTCGATAGCCATCATCTTGGCCATTACGAGGAAGTCCTCGAGGCGGAGTGCCTTTTCGAGCTCAGTGTTCATAGTGTCGGCTTCGCCTACGATGAGCAGGTCGGAATAGAATTCCTTCTTCACCTCTTCGAGTTTGTCGAGAGCTTTCACCAGGCTCTGGAGCGTGCGGCCCATACCTACGAATTCCCACATGATATGGCCGAGTTTCTTGTGGATCTGATCCGGGCTCTTTGTACCCTTGATGGCCATAAGGCGTGCGATACGGTCGCGTACAGCCTTCTCGGCGGCGTCAAATTCGGGAGCGTCGGTGCCGGGGTGCTGCACCTTGATCTGATCGCTCAGATAGTTCTGCATAGTGTAGGGAAGCACGAAGTAGCCGTCGGCCAGACCCTGCATCAGAGCGGAAGCACCGAGACGGTTTGCACCGTGATCGGAGAAGTTACATTCGCCGATCGCGAAGAGACCCTTGATAGAGGTCTGGAGCTCGTAGTCTACCCAGATACCGCCCATCGTGTAGTGGGAGGCAGGGAAGATCATCATAGGAGTCTCGTAGGGATTATCATCGGAAATCATCTGATACATATCGAAGAGGTTGCCGTAGCGGTCGCGTACCACGTCGGCGCCGAGGCGATCGATAGCATACTTGAAGTCGAGATATACGGCATTGCCGGTACCTACGCCGTAGCCGGCGTCGCAGCGCTCTTTGGCAGCACGGCTGGCGATGTCGCGGGGGCAGAGGTTACCGAATGCCGGATAGCGGCGTTCGAGATAGAAGTCGCGGTCCTCGTCGGGGATATCGGTAGGTTTCTTCTTGCCGGCGCGGATAGCTTCCGCATCCTCTTTCTTCTTGGGCACCCAGATGCGGCCGTCGTTGCGGAGCGACTCACTCATGAGGGTGAGCTTCGACTGATCTTCGCCGTGAACGGGGATACAGGTGGGGTGAATCTGGGTAAATGCAAGGTTCGAGAGGTAAGCGCCCTTCTTGAATGCCTGGATAGCAGCAGAGCCGTTGCAGCCCATAGCGTTGGTCGACAGGAAGAATGTACGGCCATAGCCACCCGTGGCGAGCACTACAGCGTGAGCGGCATAGCGTTCGAGCTCACCGGTCACGAGATTGCGCACGATGATACCGCGGCAGCGGCCGTCTACGATCACGAGATCAAGCATCTCGCGACGGTTGAAGGAGCGTACCTGACCCTTTTCGATCTGGCGGTTGAGGGAGGCGTAAGCACCGAGCAGAAGCTGCTGACCGGTCTGACCCTTGGCGTAGAACGTACGTGACACCTGAGCGCCGCCGAAGGAGCGGTTGGCAAGCAGGCCACCGTATTCGCGGGCGAAAGGCACACCCTGCTGTACACACTGGTCGATGATGTTGTTCGACACTTCGGCCAAACGGTACACGTTAGCCTCACGGGAGCGGAAGTCGCCACCCTTCACGGTGTCGTAGAAAAGACGGTATACGGAGTCACCGTCGTTCTGATAGTCCTTGGCTGCATTGATACCGCCCTGGGCTGCGATCGAGTGAGCGCGGCGGGGGGAATCCTGAATGCAGAAGTTCCATACGTTGAAGCCGAGTTCGGCGAGTGTGGAGGCAGCCGATGCGCCGGCAAGACCTGTACCTACCACGATGATGTCGAGATGACGCTTGTTGGCGGGGTTTACGAGCTTCTGGTGAGCTTTATAGTTGGTCCACTTTTCGGCGATGGGGCCTTCGGGAATCTTGCTGTCTATTTGGTATTCGGGAAGAGCCGACGACTCGATATCGGCGTAGTCCTTCATGATGGGGGTAGAGTCGATCATACCCTCGAGATTCTTTATATCTGCCATAATGGTAATGGTAATACTTGGTAAATAATTTGGATTCTACTCGCGGGTTTATTCGGCATCAGCGCAGTTAGTGCAATCTTCAGAGCACTCGCAGTTGTCGCCGCAGTCGGCTGCACACTCTTCCACACACTCGCTGTTGGCGGGGATCACGTCGTCGGTAGCCTCGGCTCCGGCGAGCTTCTCATTATATTCCTCAGCGAAGATTGCATACTGCTCCTGAAGTTCGGGACAGGTCACATAAGGCTTGTCGGCGCGGTTGGCCATCACGGTGAATACTACAGCCTGAGCTACGAAGAGACCGATCACGATAGTAGTCCACCAGCAGCCGATAGTCTTGAGACGCTTGATCCAGATATCATTGTTCCAACCGGCGCTCTGGAACATCGACCAGAAGCCGTGGGTCATGTGGAACCAAAGAGCCACGAAGCCGATGATGTAGATGATCGGAGTCCAGATGCAGGAGAAGGCAGCCTGAAGGAAGAGGGTGCCCGACTGGGGAGCGGCCTCAACACCTTCGATCTCGGCGGGTGCGCACTCGAGAAGCTCGGTGAGCTGCATCTTGGCCCAGAACTGGATAAGGTGAACCACGAGGAATGCTACTACTACGATACCGAGCACGAGCATGTTTTTCGACGACCACTCAACCTGGGGAGGACGGGTGGATACGGCGTAGCGGGCGGTGCCACGCGCGCGACGGTTCTGCACAGTGAGCCACAGAGCGTAGATGATGTGGATGATAAACAGTGCGGCCAGGCCCATCGAGGCAACCAGCGCATACCAGTTGGCACCGAGGAAGGCACAGATAGCATTGTAGCTGGCCGGACTGATGAGCGCCACAGCATTCATCAGCACGTGGAAAGTCACAAACAGTATAAGAGCGGCGCCGGTAATGGCCATCACCAGCTTGCGTCCTATAGATGAATTAGTTAACCACATAATGTTACTTTTTTTGATATAGATTTTGATTAATGATTGTTGACAGTCGGATTACTTTACTGCAAAAGTATATTAAATACGGCGTATTGCCAAGCATTAAGGAAATTTTTCTTTTTTGGCATATATTATTAATTGGTGTATTTTTGTAAATCCAAATATTTCACAAGTCATGATTCCATTTACCTACCATACACCTACGCGCTACGTATTCGGACCGCAAGCCGAGTGCCGTGCCGGCGCCGAACTGAATGCTCTCGGATTGAAAAATGTGCTGGTCGTGAGCGGCCACGGATCGGCTCGCCGCAGCGGTGTGCTCGGACGCGTCACCGATTCGCTCACCGAAGCCGGCATCAACTGGACCGAACTGAGCGGTATCGACCCTAATCCCACCGATCCGAAGG
>CAMWUX010000158.1 GCA_947177605.1 uncultured Porphyromonadaceae bacterium | reverse complement strand
GTATAGTCGGTAGCTTCGGGAAGGCGAACACTTACTGAGTTGAAATACTGTGGCTCGCGATCGTGAAAGCGGTTGGTGGCCAGAAATGCCGTGAGTTCCCCGGCCATCAGGTCGCGCTCGCGCAGTTTTCGCCCCACAATTGAAGCGAAGGTACTCATAGCCTGCCGCAGATCTTCGAAAGTATGGATGTCGTGAGCAAAGGAGCGTGATGCCGTGAGCGTCTGCCGCTCCGGAGGGGTGAACTCCTGCTGTATCACCGCCTCTCCGTGGAGTTCCTGCCACGTGCGCAGTCCGGTGATACCCATCATGCGTCTCACGGCGTCGGCTTCCACAGAGGCGAACTGCAGTGCTGTGTTGATGCCGCGGTCGCAGAGCTTTACCCGATGGCGTCGGCCGATACCCCACACATCGCCCACCGGAGTCATACTCAATGCCTTCTCTACCTTTTCGGGTGTCTCCATTAGGCACGCTCCCGCGTATCCGGCATACTTCTTGGCAAATCGCGCTGCTACCTTGGCAAGAGTCTTGGTACGGGCCATACCGAGCGAGATCGGTATGCCGGTGTGTCGGCGCACGGTATCTACCACATAGCGCCCATATTCTCCGAGATCGCCCAACGCAGGGTCAATGTCGATAAAGGCCTCATCTACCGAATATACTTCGATGTCGCCCGATGAAAGAGCGCGGAGCGTAGCCATCACGCGTTCCGACATATCATTGTAGAGCCGGTGGTTGCCCGACAGCACCGCTACTCCGAGTCGGTCGCATTCCGTCTTAATCTTGAAATACGGATCGCCGCGCTTGAATCCGAGCGCCTTAGCCTCGTTGGAAAGCGCTACGGCGCAGCCGTCGTTGTTGGACAACACAATCACCGGACGCCCCTGCAGAGCGGGCTGAAACACCCGCTCGCACGACACGAAGAAGTTGTTGCAGTCGGCCAGTCCTATCATAGCATTCTACTTAATACGTCGGCGCGGCCGGCGGTTGGCTTTGATTGTGTACGACACCACTCCCCATATCATCAACTCGTTGTCCGGGCCCACCTCGATAGGTTCATAGCGAGGATTCGACGGCATAAGTACAATGCTGCCGTCGTTGCGGATCTTAAGACGCTTAAGCGTAAACTCACCATCGAGGCAGCACACCGCCAGATCTCCGTTCATAGGTTCAAGAGCGCGGTCTACCACAAGAATGTCGCCCTCTTCTATCCCCTCGTGAGCCATCGAGTCGCCCACTACACGGGCATAAAAAGTGGCGGTAGGGTGGCGTATCAGGTCACGGTTGAGGTCGATCGACTCATTGATGTAGTCCTGACCGGGGGAGGGGAATCCGGCGCGCACTCCTGCATCTGCGTATGGCAGACTGAGCTGCGTATCAGTATCGGCATTGAATATAGTAAGTCGGATATGCTCGTTGTTAGTCATAATGCAAAGTTACGTGTATCTCCCTAATGCTGCTTTTTATATGATTATAAGAAAAGGCTGTTATCACTTTACGGTGATCTCATCTATCATAAACCAACACGGATTGCCTACGCCATAGTGCCATTCGGGGCATTTCTTAGTGGCTTCAATATTCAAGCGCACATAGCGCGCATTTATCGGAGTATCAAGTTCTAACGGTGTATGGACAAATTTTACTTGCGGGGTGCGGTCTTCGTCCAGTGTCACTTTGCCTGCCGGAGAAAACTTCACACCATCCGTAGATGTCAGATACTCAACGCTAAGCGGTTGCAATACCCATGCGCCAAGTTGCTGCAGGAAGTCGGCATCAAACGAAGATACTGCACGAACAGATCCGAGATCGACCGTAATGCTCACATCTTCATCTTCCCATCCGACCCAACTATCCTTATAGGTAGCACCGCCGTGCAACCTATCCGTAAGTGCATAATCCGCAAAATTGCAATACGGCTCGGGCGGGGTCACTGAAAACGAAACCGACGCATTGGCGGCCATATTCGCAGTGTCCTGATACAGATAGCGTGTGCGGTAAAGGGCCACATACTCATCCGGCGAATTTCGTCGCTCATTAAGCATCGTAAGGCCACCGGCACGGGCCTCTCTTTCAAATATATCCAGTTTTCGCTCTATATCCTCCACATCCTTGTGGGGATTGACACGCTCTATTTCCAATTCGCTGTAGCGTATCGGTAGGCGCGCACGACGCACACGAGCAAGAAGCACCGGATCATCGGCCACCGAGGCCTCCGCCTTATCGAAAATCTCGGAATAGGTATGCAGCATATAGGGTGATAGCATACCATCCTTGTGTGTCACCGGCGAGTCGTAAAGCCACAGCCCGGTACCACTTCCAAGCAATGCGCCTTGCTGCAGCCGAAGGCACTTTTCAATATGCTTGCCGGCAGCACCGTAGTAGCCGTTGAGAAATGTAGTCATAAGAGAATCCACATCGGCATCCGGATTCCACATCAGCTTAGATATCAGGTAGCCGCGCAGTTCAGGCATATCACCACCTCTCACGCCCACCACTCCGGCAAGCAGCATCTTCACTCCGTGGTCGCGCAATATCTGCAGATTGGGTTGCATCACGTGATAATCGGGAAATGGCGTAGCGAACCCATCGTAGTTACACCCATAGTTCCATACGAAGAAATTACGGCACATACCCGACCACCCTTCGAGCGCCTTCATAAAGTCGCGACCGGAAGCATTGTCGGGGAACGCCACTTCACGATAACAGTCGATACCGCATAGCATTATATTGACATTCTTGCGGGGCTTCTCATATTTAGGCGGATGCATCGAATACAGATATGCCAACGTAGAAATCTGCTTGTCGGGGAAACGATCGGCAATACGATTGATGAAATGTAGCAGACTTCCCATCGGACACCCCTCTCGGTCATCTATCTCCTTGCATGTCGGACAAGTACAGTTGGTGTAATTGCCATCATTCTGGCTTATCGAAATCATATCCATATCGGGATGAGCCTTGAATATCGAATCAATTTTACCCACCACGATGTCAAACACTTCATCGTTGGTCAAGCACCATTGCGAAGCCGACCCCGGATGCCGTTCGCCATCGAAATAGGCATAATATTCCGGATGCTCCTTGCCATACACCGACGCCGGCAGAAGTTGATTGAACGTATGCACCCAATACCCTCCGGCAAACAGATCCGAAGGATATTCAAATCGATGCCAGTCGCGATACACCGAATCTTCCCGGATCGCATAGCAGTCGCTCTGGCGATGCGTATACGCCGGATTTTCCACAAAATCCAAAGCCGGGAGTTCCACATTTTTACGCGATGGCACATCATATTCGTTCACGCCCCAATAGTTGCATCCGAGATAGCGCTCCAGAATAGTCACCACACCATAGATCGACCCCTTGCCACTACCATCGATCCGAAGATATCCTCCGGTAGTATTGGCTCTGAATCCATCGTCAGTCACGCCATCCGAATCCGTAGCAGTGCCTATCACCACATCCCCTTTACCGGGATTCCTGTTTCCCTCTCCAATCGGCATCGTGCGCCCGCTCATCCGTGTCACAAAATCCTGTAGCAGCGAAGCAGCTCGGTTATTGACTGCCGTAGGATCAGTCACAATAATCTTCCCGGTATGACCATCAGTCACCAGACGCGCCTGTCCGAAAACACCGGCGGCCACCGACAGCGCAAATAAAAAGGTAGCAAAACGTATCATCGCAAATTTATCATTGAGGAAATACTTCTACAAAGATAATCAAAAAACCTTCAATCTTTACGCCGCAAGCTCTGAAGCGATAACGAAGGGTCAGTAGAAAAATAATGAAAAAAAATTCCATATCATATTCCTCACATCACCAGCCCCATACCATCCAAAATGCACCCGAAATTTACCGCCACCCCCTCCCACACAGCAAAAA
>CAMWUX010000157.1 GCA_947177605.1 uncultured Porphyromonadaceae bacterium | reverse complement strand
TGGTCTTATTGGACTAATCGCCCTGCTTAATACGTGGGGTGAGGGCGGAGCGGGAGAGGCACACGGGGGAGCCGGCGAGGGTCAGCGCAGTGATGATGCCGTCGGAGTCGAGCGTCGACTCTATATCCACAGTGTCGCCGTAGTGCGCCTCGCGGCGATACTCTATCTCGAAGCGAGCCAGCATACACCGGTCATACTCCTCAAGTCCGAGCTGATTGAGTATTATCTCCACATAGCGCGCCGAATTCACGTGGCGGTTCACATCGATGTCGCTCACACGGAAAGTGTACGTATTCCGGATCTGCGGTTCAGCCACCGGGCGTATCTTCCCCTGTCGCCGGATCGGACACGGGCGGTCGCTCACCGTACCGCGCAGATGTTCTATCGACGTAAGGTCGGCCGGTCGGCGCGTGTCTATGTTGATCGCCACCCAGATAGTGCGGGCATAGCCGAGCGTCTCGCCGGCGTCGGCCGAAGTGATCTCGAAGTTGCGTTCCGAGAAGTGGCGGTTGTAATCCTCGATCCAGGTAGTGAGCGCATAGCGCTCGTGGAGCCGCGGATAGCGGTTCATCTCTATAGCGATCCGGGAGAGCACCCACAGATTGCCATCCTCGGCCAGGCGGTCGAAGCCCACACCGAGCGCATCGGCATGCTCCGTGGCCACCTCAAGTATATCCTCCACCAGCTGCGCCGGCGCCAGCTCACCCTGAGCATTGCAGAGCGCAGCCGAGAGCGCGTATTCGCAGGTATATTCCTTCATCATTGTCATATCTGCTATATATAATAAGGTGTACGTGCGATTTGCAATTTCGACAACAAAGATACTACACCCGCGCGCGATTGCCAAATCGCCCGCATGTTATAAAACACATCCCTACGGCACAAAAATGTGTCACTTTTATGTTAAAATCTGAGAATAAATGCTGAGAAGTGTTGGAATGTTAATAATTATTATTACTTTTGCAAAATCTATCCCCAATAGGATAAAAAAGCAATGTGAAACGAAATAGGTAAAAAAGAAATCAAACAGAAAGGAAAAAGACGACAAAACAAAGCAAAAAACAACTATCGGGCCTCGAGTCACCAATCCTCCTCAGCCCCCACTCAGAAAAGAAACCAATTAAATTATATGTCTAATTATTATTAAGTATGAAAAAGCTGTTTTTATTACTCACAGCCATCGTTACCCTTGCGTTAAGTGCATCGGCTCAGAACCGCACTTACCATGGCACGGTGATGAGTTCGGCCGACGAAGAGCCTCTGGTAGGTGCTTCGGTCGTTCCCGTTGGCGCTCAAGGCGGTGTCATCACCAACTTGGATGGCCAGTTCACTATCACAGTTCCTGCCTCCGTGAAAGAGGTGAAAGTAACTTATGTCGGCATGAAGGATGCACTCGCACCCCTCGCCGAAGGCATGACCGTATATCTCGACAACAACGCCACCTCTCTCGATGGCATCGTAGTCACCGGTTACGGTTCGGGTAAGAAACTCGGATCCGTAGTAGGTGCCGTATCCGTTGTAGGTCAGGAGACTTTCGAAAACACCCCCTCCGCCACCTTCGTCGACGCTCTTCAGGGCCAGGTAGCAGGTCTGTCGATCTTCTCTAACTCCGGTGACCCCTCCAGCGTGGACAATGACGTGATGATCCGTGGTGTCAACTCTCTCTATGCCTCCACCACTCCTCTTTATATCCTCGACGGCGCTCCCGTGTCGCAGAGCGTGTTCACCACCCTCAACCCCTCCGATATCGAGAACATCACCATCCTCAAGGACGCCGCATCCGTAGCCATCTACGGTAGCCGTGCTTCCAACGGTGTGATCGTGATCACCTCCAAGAAGGGTCGCTTCGGCGAGACCGCTCAGGTCACCGTACGCGCCAATGTAGGCTGGGGCACCAAGCTCCCCTCCAACATCAAGGTGATGAGTTCACAGCAGCTCCTCCAGTTTGCCGACATGGTAGCTCCCTGGGTAGGTAATCCAAACACTCAGGAGATCTACGACCTCGTCGACACCTACGGTATCTCCACCGACTGGACCAAGGAGATGTTCCACACCGCTCTCACCTACTCTCTCGAAGCAGCCGTACAGGGCGGTAGCGACAAGTTCAGCTACTACCTCTCGCTCAACCACTACGACCAGGACGGTATCATTACCCAGTCCGGCATGCATCGCGAGACTCTACGCTTCGCTCTCGACTCGAAGATCAACAACTGGTTCCGCGTAGGTACACAGGGCAATCTCGGCTACACAAGCTATGAGACCAATACCTACTCCAACACCATTTACGACAACAATATCCCCAACGGCCCGTACATCTACACTCCTGCGATGTATCAGTACTTTGCTCGTCCGTGGGATTCCCCCTACTATTATACTTTCAACGACAACGGCGACATGGTATTCCATGACAAAGCCCAGTACCTCCACTACACCGGAGCCGTTACTCCCGACTATCTCGCTAGCCAGGCCGATGTCAACCGCAACAAGGTAACTATCAATGCCGGTCTCTACGAAGTATTGACCCCCCTGCGCGGTCTTACTCTCCGCGCACAGCAGAGCGTTGACGCTTACGATCAGCGTCTAAGCGCACGCAACTACCCCCGTCTTGTACAGGAGACTCCTATGGGAGATATCTTCCCTCAGGCAAATCCTCAGCCCGCAGTTGGTGAATATATGACAGGTTCGGCACAGGAAAGCTTTGCCCGCTACTACTCCTTCACCTACACCAACACTGCTGAATACCGCTTCACAGTTGCTGAGAAGAACAACTTCAGCATCCTCCTCGGTCAGGAATCCATCATCTCCAAGAGCAACTCCTTCGGAGCTTACGGTAGTGGCTACACCGACGGCCGCCAGATGCTCCTCGATCAGGCTCCCACAGTGACCCCCGGCTCATCAATCAGCAGCTCGATGTCGAAGACAGTTATGAACTCCTACTTCGGCAACCTCTCCTACGACTTCGACGGCCGCTACTTCATCGACGCATCCATCCGTCGCGACGGTAGCTCCAAGTTCGCCCCCGGCCACCGCTGGGCCACCTTCTACGCTGCAGGTGCCCGCTGGAACCTCAAGGCTGAGAAATTCCTTCAGAACGTGAAGTGGCTCACCGAGCTCTCTGTTCGCGGCAACTACGGTACTGTAGGTAACTCCGGTATCAGCAACTACCTCTACTGGGGTCTTATCGGCTCGACCAGCAATTATGGTCCCACATCGCAGAGTGTATCCGGTACAGGCGTTGCATCCCCCGGTAACCCCAACCTCACTTGGGAACGCACCGCTTCCTGGGACGTAGGCCTGAACTTCCGTCTCTTCGACCGAGTTAGCGCTGACGTAGACGTATACAAGAAGACTACCACAGACCTCCTTATGTCAATTCCTTGGTCCTACACCACAGGTTTCGGCAGCCAGTGGGGCAACGTAGGCGCCATGACCAACACCGGTGTTGAAGTCGACGTAAAAGCCGACCTCGTACGCACCGCCGACTGGTATGCAGGCGTTCGCGTCAACTTCGCTTACAATAAGAATGAGATCACCGAACTCTTCGACGGCCTTGACGCTTACACCATCCCCAACACCGGTACTCGCTTCGAAATCGGTCACCCCGCCAACGAATACTACTATGCCAAGTATGCAGGTGTCGATCCCCGCGACGGTTACCAGATGTGGTACACCAAAGAAGGCAACCTCACCAAGCAGTTCAATGAAGAAGAACTCGAACAGTTTATCGGCAAGAGCTCCGTGGCTCCCTGGAACGGCGGCTTCGGTATCGACCTTCGCTACAAGGGCTTCAGCATCCGCACCGACTGGAACTGGAGCGCTCAGAAGTACCTCATGAACAACAACCTCCGCTACCTCAAAGGTATCGACCTCTACCTTCAGGGCATGAACCAGTCCG
>CAMWUX010000156.1 GCA_947177605.1 uncultured Porphyromonadaceae bacterium | reverse complement strand
TATGACAGGTGTGCCACAGCTAAGCCGGCATGCCCATGTGTATATCACCGCCGACGCGGATCCGGCGAAGGATTTCCCGGGAATGAGATACTCAATAGAGCGTATCCTCAAAGCTGACAAGCGGGCAATGCGCAGCCTGAAGGAGCAATATGCGGCCGAAGGAGCTGATGTGGCTGTTCGCGACTATCCACTGTCGGCCGACGAGCTGCGCAAGGCTCTTGGTATCGCCCGCGGAGGCAATACGCGAATAGTAGGATGCAAGGATGCAGGGGGAATGAAACTGTTTGCCGTGCTACGCCCGGTGATCACTTCTGAAACAGACGCGCCATAGAGCGTTTGTCGTCGCGCTCCTTTATAGCCTGGCGCTTGTCGTACTCTTTCTTACCGCGTCCGATGCCGATGACCATCTTGGCCAGACCGCGATCGTTGATAAACACGCGCATCGGTATGATCGTGACACCGGGTTCCTGCGCGGCTTTCTGAAGTCGGGCTATCTCGCGCTTGTTGAGCAGCAATTTGCGGTCGCGGCGCGATTCATGATTGTTGTACGTGCCGTAGAAGTATTCCGAGATATACATATTCTTCACCCACACTCCGAGATTGGGCTTGGCGGTGACGTAGCAGAAGGTGTCGACGAGACCGGCTTTGCCTGTACGGAGCGCCTTGATCTCCGTGCCCGTAAGCACGATACCGGCGGTAAACGTCTCCGAGATAGCATAGTCGAACGTAGCGCGACGATTCTTGATATTAACTTCGGTATGATGTGTAGCGGGTGAAGCCATAGGTCAGACAGCGGGCAAAATGAGATTGAACAGAGCCTGTATGAGATAGGAAGGCAGGATGAGAGCAAACAAGATGAGGAGGATGAATGTGCCTACACCGGTGAAACTCACGCTCATATAGCGCAATCCGCGCCATAGCACGTAGAGGGCGTAGATGGGTAGCATATACAGCACGGGGAAGGTCATCGGCATACAGTTGGTGATAAATTCTATCAGAGCTATTATACCTACACCGTAGGTGATAAACGTCAGGCACTTGGTCTCGCTGTAAGTACCGTCGACGCACGTCGGCAGATAGAGCGAGAATGCGAATGAGGCTATGTAATAGGCGGCTATGAGTTTGAGCAATACGACCAGCGAGCGCTCCGTCCATATCCACCAGGCCACGTCGGGATGATAAGCCCACTGGAGCATCTGCGCCGCTGCCGCAATGAAGATCAACGGCATCAGACCCGAGCGGAAAAGCACAGCCGGCGGAAAACCATCGGCCGACACATCCTCCCACCCCTTGCGGGGCGACAGAATGAGCTGAATCATATCGCGTATGTACAACAGGAAATCCATAGCAGCGGTGCAAAGTTAATCACTTTTCAGCAATAATAGGCCGCGGTTGAAAAAAATGCAGTCAATAAATTGATTTGTGACGCTTCTTTTTCATACCTTTGTAGAATCGATACTGCGCCCCGGCGCGATCGGTCTTTACAATCAAGATTAAATCACTCATATCAGGAGTATATGCCAAAGATATCTCAGCGCGGCCAGTCGATGCCCGCATCCCCGATACGCAAACTCGTGCCACTGGCCCGCAAAGCCGAAGAACAGGGAATCAAAGTGATACGCCTCAATATCGGCCAGCCCGATCTGCCTACTCCCGAAGAGGGACTGGAAGCGGTGCGCAAACTCGACCGCAAGATATTGGAATACAGTCCGTCGGAAGGTCTGCTCTCGCTCCGTAAGCGATTGGTCGACTATTACCATCGGTTCAAAATCAATGTGGATGTAGATGACATCATAGTGACTACTGGCGGCTCCGAAGCCGTGCTCTTCGCATTCATGGCCTGCCTTGATCCGGGCGATGAGATCATAGTGCCGGAGCCGGCTTATGCTAACTATATGGCGTTTGCCATCTCGGCCGGCGCCAAGATCGTCACTATCCCCTCGTCGATCGAAGAGGGATTCGCACTCCCGCCGATACAGAAATTCGAGGAGCTGATCACTCCCCGCACCAAAGGTATCCTCATCTGCAACCCCAACAATCCCACCGGATATCTCTACACTCAGAAGGAGATGAACCTCATCCGCGATCTGGTGAAAAAATACGACCTCTTCCTCTTCTCCGACGAGGTATATCGCGAATACTGCTACACCGGAGCGCCCTACATCTCAGCATTCCATCTCCCCGGCATCGAGGATCAGGTGGTGCTTATCGACTCCGTATCGAAGCGCTACAGCGAGTGCGGAATCCGCGTGGGTGCGCTTATCACCAAGCATAAGCAACTGAAGGAAAACGTAATGAAATTCTGCCAGGCGCGTCTCAGCCCTCCCCTGCTCGGCCAGATCGTAGCCGAGGCTTCGATAGGAGCGAGCGAGGACTATATGCTTATGACTTACAATGAATATGTGGAGCGCCGCAAATTCCTCATCGACGGCATCAACAAGATACCCGGATGCTACACGCCCATACCGATGGGAGCATTCTATACCGTGGTAAGTCTGCCGGTCGACGATGCCGACAAGTTCTGCCGCTGGTGTCTTGAGGAATTCAACTATCAGGGAGCCACCATCTTTATGGCACCTGCGTCGGGCTTCTATACCACACCCGGCATGGGTCGCAACGAGGTGAGAATGGCATACGTGCTCAATCGCGACGATCTCGCGCAGGCACTCACCGTGCTTGCCGAAGCACTCAAAGCCTACCCCGGCAGAGCGGAATGAGCAGGTCGAGCCGACAATCGGCGGCCTGGTATCTGTGCCGTAAATTAAGTATGCGTCCTGCCGACGGACGCGGACTTCCCCCCGGAGTGGTGACAGCCATAGTGGGAGTAGCCTTGTCTGTGGCCATCATGCTCATATCTATGGCGGTGGTGTACGGCTTCAAATACAATATCGTGAAGCAGCTCACCGGATTTCACGCCCAGATCACCCTGTCGGCACCCGACACGCAAGGCGTAGGCATTACCGACGGACTGCGCCTCACCGACTCGCTCAAGCAGATACTCTCCCCATACTGCGACACGGAGAACGATCTGCGCCTTGTGGTGACTCAACCGACCGTGCTCAAGACCGACTCAGCCTTTCAAGGGCTGATGCTCAAAGGTATGTCGACGGAACCTCAAGCATGGAATTTCATAGAGCAGAATCTGGTATCGGGCAGAGTGCCGGCTGCGTCGGACACAACCGACAATCAGATTGTAATCTCATCCGTGACCGCCGATGCCCTCGGGCTGAAAGCAGGTGACCGCATCATGGCGCACTTTATCGACGGCGAATCGCTCCGCTCACGCCGGCTCGACATCACCGGCGTATACGACTCGCACTTCCACGACTACGACGCGGCTATCGCATTCACCCCGCTGGCTATGCTGCAGCGTCTCAATCATGTCGACTCCATCACCGGTACCATATTGGAGATCCGGGGCATAGATCCGGCAACGGTGCCCGACTGCGCCGGAGCGATCACGGCGGCACTATTTGAAGCATCTGTCGACAACCCCTCAAACCCGATGTATTATCAGGTATCGACCCTCTCCGACAAATGTGCGCTCTATATCAACTGGCTCGACCTGCTCGACACCAATGTGGTGGTAATCATCATACTCATGGCTTGTGTAGCGGGCTTCACACTGATATCGTCGCTTTTCATCATCATCCTTCAGCGTGTGCCCACCATCGGTCTGCTCAAAGCTATGGGAGCTACCGACGGCCTGATTCGCCGCACATTCATACTTATGGCGCAGCGACTGGTGCTCACCGGCCTCGCAGTAGGCAACGCTCTGGCTCTCGCTTTCATCCTGATACAGGAAAAATATCATCTGCTGCCACTCGATCCCGACGCCTACTACCTCAACTATGTGCCGGTAAAACTGTCGGTTACGGCGTGGCTCACTGTCAATGTGTCGGCAGTGATCATCGCCGCCCTTATAC
>CAMWUX010000155.1 GCA_947177605.1 uncultured Porphyromonadaceae bacterium | reverse complement strand
TCCTTACGGTGATCGGTTATCAGATCAACGATACCGTGGTTGTGTTCGACCGCGTGCGTGAAAATGTAGGTCTCTATCCGAAGCAGAATTTCGCAACGACCATCAACCAGTCGCTCAACTCGACTCTCGGTCGTACGGTGATGACTTCGGCATCGACTCTGCTCGTGCTTCTGTGTATCTTCATCCTCGGTGGCGACGCTATCCGCTCGTTTACCTTTGCGATGATCTTCGGTGTCGTGATCGGTACATTGGCTACCATCTTCGTGGCAGCTCCCGTGGCTTACCTCACTGATGCCCGCAGACACAAAACCGCCAAAGCATAATCTTTAGCTTAGTATATATCTAAATCAGCGGGCGTCTTCCATCAGGAGGGCGCCCGCTCAGGTTATGGCGGCTAAAATAGCGGTGGTGGTCGATGCTGCTATTGATGGAGATAAGAATAATTTGTAATTTTGTAGGTTGAATAAAAATTCTCACATCCAATCTGTGTGTATAATATGAATAAGAATTACAAACGTACGCTCGTCACTACAGCTCTCCCTTATGCCAATGGCCCTGTGCATATCGGCCATCTGGCCGGTGTGTATGTCCCGGCCGACGAATATGTAAGATTCCTGCGCCTTCGCGGCGAGGATGTGGTGATGATCGGCGGCAGCGACGAACATGGTGTGCCTATCACTATCAAGGCGCGCGAGGAGGGTGTCACTCCCCAGGATATCGTAGACCGCTACCACAAGATAATTAAGGATTCGATGGAGGAGCTCGGTATCTCCTTCGATGTGTATTCGCGCACTACTTCGGATATCCATCGTGAGACGGCGAGCGAATTTTTCCGCCGCCTGTACGATAAAGGTGTATTCGAACTCCATACCTCTGAACAGCTCTATGATGAGCAAGCCGGTGAGTTTCTGGCCGATCGCTATGTGATGGGTACTTGCCCGCGCTGCGGCAGCGACCGTGCTTATGGTGACCAGTGTGAGGCCTGTGGCTCGACGCTTAATGCCACCGACCTGATCAATCCTCATTCGCGACTGACATCGGCTCCCGTATCGCTCCGCTCCACTTCACACTGGTATCTGCCTCTCAACCGCTATGAGGAGGCTCTGCGCGAATGGATTCTCGAAGACCATAAGGAGTGGCGCCCCAATGTGTACGGCCAATGCAAGTCGTGGCTCGACCTTGGTCTGCAGCCCCGCGCGGTGAGCCGCGACCTCAACTGGGGTGTACCAGTGCCGGTAGAGGGTGCCGAAGGCAAAGTGCTCTATGTGTGGTTTGACGCTCCGATCGGCTATATCTCCAATACGAAGGAGATTCTGCCGGATACTTGGGAGAAATATTGGAAGGATCCAGAGACGCGGGTGATCAACTTCATCGGCAAGGATAATATCGTGTTTCACTGCATCGTGTTCCCGGCGATGCTTATGGCTTACGGCGACGGCTATCAGCTTCCCGACAATGTGCCGGCCAATGAATTCCTCAACCTCGAGGGCGACAAGATATCGACGTCGCGCAACTGGGCCGTGTGGCTCCATGAGTATCTTCGCGACTTCCCCGGCAAGCAGGATGTGCTTCGCTATGTGCTCACGGCCAATGCGCCCGAGACACGCGACAATGATTTTACATGGGCTGAATTCCAGGCCCGCAACAATAATGAGCTGGTGGCCATACTCGGCAATTTCGTCAACCGTGCGATGGTACTCACCGGCAAGTATTTCGAGGGCGTTGTGCCCGAAGCAGGCGAGCTTCAGGATATCGACCGCCAGCTGGTAGCCGATGTGGAGAAGGTGCGCACGGAGCTTACCGACAATCTGTCGGAATTCCACTTCCGCGAAGGTGTGAAGAGCGCTATGGAGCTTGCCCGTCTCGGCAACAAGTATCTGCAGGAGACTGAGCCCTGGAAGGTGGCCAAGACCGATATGGGACGCGTGGCTACGGTGCTCAACACTGCGCTTCAGCTCTGTGCCAATCTGGCCGTGGCGTTCGAGCCTTTCCTGCCTTTCAGCTCAGCGAAGTTGCGCGGTATGCTCGGGATGGAGCAGATATCGTGGGATATGTTGGGTCGCTTCGATCTGATTCCCGCCGGTCGCCGATTGGGCGAACCCGAATTGCTGTTTGAGAAGATTTCCGATGAGGCTATCGCTGCCCAACTTGAGCGTCTGGAGCGTATCAAGCAGGAGAACAAGATAAAGAATTTCAAGGCTGCACCGCAGGCTCCCGATGTGGATTTCGACACATTTATGAAGGCTGACCTCAGAGTGGGCACGGTGCTCGAATGTGAGCGAGTGCCGAAGGCCGACAAGTTGCTCCGCTTCCTGATCGACGATGGTATGGAGCGTCGCACCATAGTGTCGGGCATCGCCAAGCATTATGATCCGAAGGAGCTCGTGGGCAAGCAAGTGTGTTTCATAGCCAATCTGCCTCCGCGCAAGCTCAAGGGCATAGAGTCGCAGGGTATGATCCTTTCGGCCGAGAATGCCGACGGATCGCTGGCTCTGATCACTCCGATGGCTCCTGTGGTGCCCGGAGCTCAAATCAAATAATATCATCATCCTCAACCCACCCGAGACAGTCAATGCCAAAATCGCAGCCTCGCATATTGCTTATCTACACTGGCGGCACGATCGGTATGATCGAGAATCCGGTGAGCCATGCGCTGGAGCCGTTCGACTTCACGCACCTGATCGATAATGTGCCCAAGATAAAGATGCTCAACTACTGCATCGACAATATCTCTTTCAAGCCTATCGACTCGAGCGATATGAATCCCGACCATTGGGTAGATATCACACGCGCTATAGAGGAGAACTACGACCGCTACGACGGCTTCGTGGTGCTTCACGGTACGGATACGATGGCTTATACAGCGTCGGCATTGTCGTTTATGCTTGAGAATCTGCGCAAGCCGGTGATTATCACCGGTTCGCAGCTGCCGATCGGCGAAGTGCGTACGGATGGTGAGGAAAATCTTATCACGGCGGTGCAGATAGCGGCGGCGCGTACGCCCGACGGCGAGCCTATGGTGCAGGAGGTGGCTATCCTCTTCGAGGATTATCTCTGGCGAGGCAACCGCGCCACGAAGCGAAGTGCCGACAATTTCAACGCGTTCAAGAGCCACAACTATCCGGAGCTGGCCAAGATCGGTCTGGGTATCAACTTCCACGAAGAGGCGCTGATGCGCTATCCGGCCGGTAAGCCGAGGCCGCTGAAGTGTCATTGTGTACTTGATAAGTCGGTGATGATCATCGATATATTCCCCGGTATCAAGCCGGAGATATTGCGCCACCAACTCTCTACTCCCGGTGTGAAGGGCGTGATACTCCGAACGTATGGTGCGGGTAATGCGCCTACGGCTTCGTGGTTTAAGGAGACGGTGCAGGAGGCGATAGATCGCGGAGTGGTGGTGCTCAACGTGACGCAGTGTGTCAACGGCAGCGTGACACGCCGCTATGCTGCAAGCGATGCTCTGGCTCGGGCCGGTGTGGTGTCGGGCGGCGATATGACTACAGAGGCTGCTCTTACGAAGATGATGTTTCTGTTCGGGGCGGGCTATACCCCCCGTCAGGTGGGTGAACTGCTGGGCGTATCGCTCCGCGGAGAGCTTACCACACACTCTTAATTGAAAGATATGCAGATAAATATACCCGAAATACCGCCTGCGGTGGCTGAAGCGAAGACGCGCTTCGGTATCGTGGGTAATGCTCCGGCGCTGATCGGAGCTATCTCGCGTGCCATACAGGTGGCGCCGATAGATCTGTCGGTGCTTGTGACGGGCGAGAGCGGTACGGGCAAGGAGTTTTTTCCGCAGATAATCCACAATTTCTCGCCACGCAAGCACAACCGCTATATAGCGGTGAACTGCGGCGCTATCCCCGAGGGTACGATTGATTCCGAGCTGTTCGGTCATGAAAAGGGCTCGTTTACGGGCGCTGTGGCTGCGCGCAAGGGCTACTTC
>CAMWUX010000154.1 GCA_947177605.1 uncultured Porphyromonadaceae bacterium | reverse complement strand
GGTGATAATGGGAATAAGCCTGATGCTCGGCGTGGGCTGCTCGGTGGTATCGTCGATCCACCTGGCCAACGATAATGTGAAAGCCGCACGGCTTAATATCACGCAGGCTCTCGCGGTTGTCACTATAATAGTATTGGCTTTTCTTGCAACTACGTTGGTATCCCCTGCTGCCACGGGCCGTATGCTCGGTAGTTCCGAGACACTCCTTCCGCTCGTCACCGACTATATGCCCTGGATATTCGTGGCTTGTCTGTTTCAGGCGTGGTGCGGTATCGGACTGTTTGTAGTACGGCTCGACGGCTCACCGAGCTACGCGATGTGGTGCAACGTATTGCCCGGATTGCTCAACGTCGCGCTCGACTATGTGATGATTTTCCCGATGCAGATGGGTGTGAGAGGCGCAGCGATAGCCACCTGTATAAGTTGCGCGATAGGAGGCCTTATGGTGATGTTCTATCTTGGATGGATGGCTGATACACTTCGCATCATCCGCCTGAAATTGAGCAGTAAGAGTCTAAGGCTCACGCTACGCAATATCGGCTATCAGTGCAA
Source organism: uncultured Porphyromonadaceae bacterium (assembly GCA_947177605.1). GTDB lineage: Bacteria > Bacteroidota > Bacteroidia > Bacteroidales > Muribaculaceae > Paramuribaculum. Next base: position 3,410 of record CAMWUX010000154.1, on the reverse strand, counting down.
AATCGGTATCTCGGCTCTATTGGGTGAAGCCACTATGGGAATGCTAATGCTTATGGGCAATCTCGTGTTTATGCACTATATCGGCGACGATGGTGTAGGCGCTTTCAGTATCGCCTGCTACTACTGCCCCTTTGCATTCATGATCGGCAATGCTATAGCGCAATCAGCCCAGCCGATTATAAGCTACAATTATGGACTGGGCAGCAAATCGCGTATCGTAGCCACCGAGCGTCTCGCCATTATGTCGGCTATCGTGTGCGGACTGATCGTAACAGCCGCCTTCGTGTTCATTCCCGGTCTGATGGTACATCTCTTCCTTGATGGCGACACAGCTGCAGCTGGAATCGCCGTATCAGGATTCCCGCTCTTTTCAGTAGCATTCCTGTTTTTCATATTCAATCTTACTGCCATAGGTTACTTCCAGAGTATCGAGAAGGTAGCTCCGGCAATCGTGTTCGCACTGCTTCGTGGCGCGGTGTTGCTCATCCCATCCTTCATCATTATGCCTATGATCGCAGGCGAGAGCGGAATTTGGCTGACACTCGGAGTGTCGGAGATGCTCACGTCACTATGTATCACAGGCTACTATCTCTATAATCGCCGTCGAGCTTAGATCAACTCCATAGAGCGGGCAAGCCGGCAGGCATCGATTGAGTTTTTCACCTGAAGTTTGGCCAGTATCTCCTGGCGGTGACGGCTTACGGTGTGAATGCTCACACTGAGTAACTCAGCGATCTCCGCGCTCTTCTTCCCTTCGGCGATCAGCGACAGCACCTGACGTTCGCGCCGGCTAAGTATGCCTTTGCCGTCCGATGTGGTAAGCTCCTCCATCGACCCGTCGATAGAGTTTACAATGACGCTTTTGCCACGGAAATCAAATGTGAGCGGAGCATAACGGCAGATGGCATATTTCACCGCTTCGCCTCGGTCATCATATATATAGTAGAGTTTGTGAGCTACGTCGACCATCCGACCCGCAGGGATCTGGAAGCGCAGCTTGGTAAGCAGATAGTAATTGCGCCGCGATTTCGGCTTATTCTTAATGAAGTGGTAAAACCGCAATTCGGATATCATCTTGGTCTCCAGCTCTGCCTCAGAGAGATAAGATAGAATCATCTTCTCCCAGATGGAGTTTTCACTATCGTAGCCACTGACACCAAGCTCGCGTGCGAACGCTCCCAAAAATATCCGGCTCCGCTTCTGAGCCATATCGCTTATCACCACTATCGCATTCTCGATATCGGCCATAGTCTGCGCATACGCAATGATATTAGCATCAATATTAAGCCACCCGGCCTGCTGTGACTGCGCTGACATTATATCCTCAAGCTCTCTGATCGTACTCATTAGAATGGTTATTTATGACTATTGCCCGATGTGTAGCAATGTGTTACTTTTGCAAATGTAATAATATTTATGGTTAATCCATCCTTTGCCACGTAATAAATTCAAATAATAAAATAATCAACCGCGTGAATATGAAAAAATTACTATTTGCAGCCGTATGCGCTTTCCTCTGCATCCAGTCGTCGGGTGCCCAGACTCTTGAGAAGATGAACTGGTTCAACGAACCCGCAAAGTGGAACATTTCCAACGGCAAGCTCTCGATGTTTGTCACCCCCAAAAGCGACTACTGGCGTATCTCTCACTATGGCTTCACCGTCGATGATGCTCCCTTCTACTTCGCTGAATACGGCGGTGAGTTTGAGGCCAAGGTAAAGATATCCGGCGACTATAAAGTGCGTTTCGACCAGGCCGGTATGATGATTCGCATTGACCACGAGAACTATATCAAGACCGGTATCGAGTTTGTCGACGGCAAGTACAATCTCAGCACAGTGGTCACTCACCACACATCCGACTGGAGCGTGATAGCCCTCGACCGCCCTGTGGAATTTATCTGGATCAAGGCTGTGCGTCGCCTCGATGCCATCGAGATCTTCTACTCGTTTGACGACAAGGAGTACACTCTGATGCGCAACGCTTGGATGGAGGCCAATCGCCCCGTGAAGATCGGCATGATGGGAGCCTGCCCCGACGGCGACGGCTTTAACGTCACCTTCTCCGACTTCTCCGTGAAGCACCTTCCGGATGCCGTCCGCACCAAGTGGCTCAAGGAAAACGCCGAATAAACACCTCTCGGTATTGGATTAATCAGCCGATTAGCTGTCCGCTAATCGGCTGATTATTGCTAATGAAAGTGTGTGCACTCGGGAATTTTCATACCGTAGGCATTTTTTAATGGGCATTTTTCCATTTTTTTCATAACTTTGTTGTCCGTTATGAAATACGGTTTTGACAACGAGAAATATCTCAAAATTCAGTCCGAACACATCAAAGAGCGTATAGCTCAGTTCGGCAACAAGCTCTATCTTGAGCTTGGCGGGAAACTCTTCGACGATTATCATGCAAGCCGCGTACTGCCCGGTTTTCAGCCCGACAGCAAGCTTCGTATGCTCTCCCAGCTATCCGACCACGCCGAAATCGTGATCGTGATCAGCGCCGTCGATATCGAGAAAAACAAAGTGCGCAACGACTTAGGTATCACCTACGACGAGGATGTGCTCCGCCTGCGCAACGAATTTCAGAAACGTGGCTTCCTCGTCAGCTCGGTAGTTGTAACCCACTATAACGGACAGAAGAGTGCCGACGCCTTCCGTGAACGCCTTGAGCGAATGGGCATCACCACCTACTTCCACTATCTCATCGACGGCTATCCGACCAACGTAGACCTGATCGCGTCCGACGAAGGGTTCGGCCGCAATGACTACATCGCCACAACCCGTCCGCTCGTGATCGTCACCGCCCCCGGCCCCGGCAGCGGCAAGATGGCGGTATGCCTCAGCCAGCTCTACAACGAGCACAAGCGCGGTATCGAAGCCGGCTACGCCAAATTCGAGACCTTCCCCGTATGGAGCCTTCCGCTAAAGCACCCGGTCAATATTGCTTATGAGGCTGCTACTGCCGACCTGAACGACGTAAATATGATCGACCCCTTCCATCTGGAAGCATACGGCAAGACAGCAATCAACTACAACCGCGACATAGAGATATTCCCTGTGCTCAACGCCTTATTCGAAGGCATCTATGGTGAGAATCCCTACAAATCGCCTACCGACATGGGTGTCAACATGGTCGGCTTCTGTATCAATGACGACGAAGTATGCTGCGAAGCCTCTAAAGATGAGATTATACGCCGCTATTTCACAGCTCTGAACGAGCTTGCAGTAGGCAAAGCCAACGATAGCGAGATCAGCAAAATCGCACTGCTATTCAAGCAAGCCAAGATCAACACCGCCTACCGAAAGACCACCGTTGCCGCGCGTGAGCGGGCCGAACAAAGCGGCCGCTACTGCTCGGCTATTGAGCTTGAGGACGGCACCATAATCACGGCAGAGTCGGGCGATCTG
>CAMWUX010000153.1 GCA_947177605.1 uncultured Porphyromonadaceae bacterium | reverse complement strand
ATGCTTGAAGCCGCTTTGGAAGCTAACTTCATTACGGCCGACGAGCTGGACACCCTGCGTCAGTGGCGTCAAGATCCCGCAAACTGGGGTATCGGCAACGATCTCTGATTTTATCGTAATAAATCAATTCACACACTGCTTTCCCGATATGACTAAATATTCCGGCAAGCCGGCCATTGTGGCTCAGCCTCAACAACAGATATTCGACAAAGTAAGCAATCTGTCATCATTTCAGGAGCGCCTCGATTCGATGCCTCAGGAGGTGAAGGATAGACTCGGTGATGTAAAATTCACCGACGACAAAATCATCATCAATGCTCCCGCTGTTGGCCAGCTCGTATTTGCCGTGACCGAGAAGGTAGCCCCCGAACGCCTCAAACTTTCGGCCGAGAATTCGCCTGTACCATTCTTTATCACACTTCATTTTGCTCCGGAGAGCGAAACGACGACCAAAGTAAATTCCGATCTTGAGGTGGAGATTCCGATGATGCTCCGCCCGATGGTAGGCGGCAAACTTCAGGAGGCCGCCGACAAGTTCTCGGAAATGTTCACCACTCTATTCGGTAGCTAAACCCATGCGCATGCGTAGCTTTGCGCTGTTGTTGACTTTGGCATCCATACTCTGCGCAACCTCGGGATGCGAGAAAATCGACAATCACAGATTGCCTCCGGTCAATGTCAATATCGTATTTACCACCATAGGCGAATGGGCGACCTACGGAGTAGCGGGTCCCGGGCAGTCGCAGGTATTCATTAAGTCGGAACGCTTGCCGATCGGATATCCATACAAGGAATCAGAATTTACGGGATTCGGCGGTGTGGTACTGATCTGCGATCCAATTGGCACTTACCATGCCTACGATCTCGCATGCCCGGTGGAATGCAAGGCGAATGTCAGAATCGAGTGGGAAACCGGGACAACACAGGCCGGAATCATGTACTGTCCGAAATGCGGAAGCCGATACGACGTATATAACTACGGTACCGCAGTCAGCGGTCCGGCACTCGAAGATCACTACGGGCTTCAGCCCTACAACGTGTACGTAGGTAATACGACACTCCCCTACGCTGTGGTGCGCAGATAGAAAGAAGGGCTAATATTCCACGTTCCAAAGATAAAGTGCGTGAGCAGGCATTGATGTGCCGGCGCTGCATCTGTCAGCCTTACGGATAACCTCGGCAAAGCCGTCGATATCCAACTTGCCACGTCCCACCTCTACGAGAGTACCGACCACGGCTCTTACCATATTGCGCAAAAATCGGTCGGCAGTGATCTCGAAGTACCACACACCCGGCTCATCGCACCGATGCCATTGAGCATGGGTAACGCGACAAATATTGGTCTTGGCATCGGAATGTAGTTTGGCAAAAGAGGTGAAATCATCGGTATCAAGGAGCATCGCAGCAGCGCGATTCATCGCCTCATAGTCGAGCCCTCGCGATGCCTTCCACGCCAACTGATGAAAAAACGGCGACTTCTCCTCAAGGGCGTAATATCTATATGTGCGGCTTTTGGCATCGAAGCGTGCGTGAGCATCGTCGGCCACGCGCTCTATCCGATATATGACGATATCCTTTCCGACCAGAGCATTGAGTTTTCCTACCAACATCTGCGGATCTTCGCAATACGCATCTGAAGCGTCAATATCAAAATGCGCTACCATATGGCGTGCATTTACTCCGGCATCGGTGCGCCCCGCCCCTACTATCGGCGCAGAATGGCGCAGAATGGTGGCGAGCGCCTCTTCGATAGTCTGCTGCACGGAATTATCGTGGGGCTGTATCTGCCACCCGTGGAACCGGGCACCGCAATAGCCAAGATGCATGAAAAAGCGAGGCATCGGCTTTAATCCTTTTCAAGATATGTATAGCCGTATAGGCCTGAGCGATAATTAGAGAGAAATTCACGGCCTTCCTCGGGAGTGATATGACCGGCCTTCATTGATGAGGTCACCCACGTTTCGACATTACGCACAAGTTTCTTAGGATTGAACTGCACATAGTCGAGTACATCGGCCACGGTCTCACCATCAATTATCCTATCTATCTCATAATTATCCTTATACACACTGATATGCACGGCATTGGTATCGCCAAACAGATTGTGCATATCGCCAAGTATCTCCTGATATGCGCCGACGAGGAATACACCTATATAATAAGGCTCGGCACCGCGGAGAGAGTGAACGGGAAGCGACGAAGATATGCCGTGGCTGGTGATAAAGTGATTGATCTTACCGTCGGAATCGCACGTGATATCCTGAAGCGTACAAGTGCGATCGGGACGCTCATCGAGACGCGAAAGCGGGATGATCGGGAATACCTGATCGATAGCCCAGGAGTCGGTAAGCGACTGGAATAGCGAGAAGTTGCAGAAATACTTATCGGGGAGCATACGTGAAATCTTGCGCAACTCCTCCGGGGGGTGCTTCATGCCTTTGGCAATATCGCCAACCTCGCGCGCCACAGACCAGAAAAGTTTTTCGATCTGAGCACGGGTGCGAAGGTCAAGCAGACCGAGGTTGAACAGGTCGAGAGCTTCCTCGCGTATCTGCAAAGCATCGTGCCAACTTTCAAATAGGCCCGACTGATCGAGATTATCCCATATATTGTAAAGCTCGCGTGTGAGCTCATGATCTTCGGGCGATACGTCCTCATTGTCGTTCCACTCGGGCAGACGGGTCGTCTCAAGCACCTCAAGTACGAGGACGGAATGATGAGCCGTGAGCGATCGGCCACTCTCATTGATGATGTTGGGCTGACGCAAATTATTTTTCGTGCAGGCATCTACGATGGCCGATACGGCATCGTTGGCATACTCCTGGATCGAATAGTTCATCGAACTCTCCGATGAAGAATTGCGCGTACCATCATAGTCTACCCCGAGACCGCCACCAATATCCACAAAATCGATATTGAATCCCGACTTTGACAACTGCACGTAATACTGCACGGCCTCGCGGAGGGCATTCTTGATGCGGCGAATCTTAGTGACCTGACTGCCGATGTGGAAATGAATGAGCTTCAGATAGTCCTGCATCTTGTAGCGGGTGAGATAGTCGAGAGCCTCGAGCAGTTCGCTCGAATTGAGGCCGAACTTCGACTGATCGCCACCCGACTCCTCCCACTTACCGGAGCCGGACGAAGCAAGTTTGATGCGGATGCCGACGCTTGGAGTAATCTTCAAGCGTTTGGCTACTTTAGCTATTAATTTGAGTTCATTGAGCTTCTCTACTACGAGAAATATCCGGCGACCCATCTTCTGCGCGAGCAATGCCAGCTCCACGAATTTTTCATCCTTGTAGCCATTGCAGATTATCAGCGCATTATCAGCAATATTGGTAGCCAATACAGCATGGAGTTCGGGCTTGGAACCGGCTTCAAGACCGATATTGAACTTACGGCCGTGGCTCACAAGCTCCTCCACTACCGGACGCATCTGATTCACTTTTATGGGGTAAATCACAAAGTTCTCGCCCTTGTAGTCATACTGTTGGGAGGCCTTTTTGAAGCAGTTGGATATCTTCTCGATACGATTGTCGAGAATATCGGGGAAGCGCAGAAGCACGGGCGACGACACATCGCGTACCTGCAATTCGTCCATCAACTCTTTCAAATCCACCGATGCATATCCCTGCCTGGGAGTTACCGTAACATGGCCTTTATCGTTGACCGAAAAGTAGTTGAGGCCCCAGCCATTGATATTGTAAAGCTCGGCGCTGTCCTCCGGTTTCCACTTTCTCATTTGCTAAATAGTATGAAGTCTTAATAATTAGGCATCAAAGTTAATGAAAAATTCGCTAATCCGGCCTATCCAAGCCCACATATCGATCCAGTGTGTGCTCTTTTTTATAATAGATGCCACTGCGTTAGCACAGTGCGGTAAAATTTCATATCACATCCATCACGCCATCAGCCACATACCATCAAAAACGCACCCGAAATTTACCGCCGCCTCCGACACAAAC
>CAMWUX010000152.1 GCA_947177605.1 uncultured Porphyromonadaceae bacterium | reverse complement strand
TCGTAGGCGTCATGGTAGCTATCGTAGTGATAAGCCTCTTGCTCCGCGGTCTCAATCAGGGTATCGACTTCTCGGGTGGCCGCAACTACGTGGTGCAGTTCTCACATCCCGTCAAGACCCACGAGCTTGACGCCAAGCTCACTCCCCTCTTTGACGGTGCACAGCTAAGCGTCATCACTATTGACGACGACACCAAGGTGCGTATCTCGACCAACTACAAGATCGACTCCGACGAAGAGAACGTCGACGACGAAATCACCGAAATACTTTACAACGGTCTTCAGGACGAGCTCGAAGGCATGAGCATGGAAGACTTCTCGACAACCAACGAGAACATCGGTATCATGTCATCACAGAAAGTAGGTCCTACAGTAGCAAACGATATGCGCACCGACGCCTACATCGCCGTAGGTCTTGCCCTGCTCGCAATGTTCTTCTATATCCTGCTCCGTTTCCGCAACGTAGCCTTCTCCGTGGGCGCTCTCGCAGCCGTAGCATTCACCGCTTTCTGCATCGTGGGCTTCTACTCGATATTCTACGGTGTGTTCCCTTCGCAATGGAGATCGACCAGTCGTTCATCGCCGCCATCCTCACCGTCATCGGTTATCAGATCAACGATACCGTGGTGGTATTCGACCGTGTGCGCGAGAATGTCGGCCTCTATCCCAAGCAGAACTTCTTCGACACCATCAACTCGTCGATCAACTCAACTCTCGGTCGTACGATCATGACATCAAGCTCCACTCTGCTTGTGCTCCTATGTATCTTCATCCTCGGCGGCGATGCCATCCGCTCGTTTGTATTCGCCATGATAGTAGGTGTCATCATAGGTACCCTCGCCACCATCTACGTGGCTGCTCCCGTAGCTTACCTCACTGACGCACGTCGCTCTGCCAAGAAAGCTTGATAAAAGAAACGTAGGAATATGGCGCGTCCTACCCTACATTTCATAATATCCCTGATATAGAATGCCCGCCCTTTCGCTGATTGAAAGGGCGGGCATTTCATATTACCTTTGCTGGTTACAGACGCGATATAATCACATCACCATACATTACTCGATGTAACCGAATGATTTGAGCTTGTTCTCGCGGTTGCGCCAGTTTGGCTCAACCTTGACAAACATTTCGAGGAAAACACTCTTGCCGAAGAATGCCTCAATATCCTTGCGCGCCTCGATACCGACCTTCTTAATCATTGATCCCTTATGACCGATGATGATACCCTTCTGAGACTCACGCTCGACATAGATGACTGCCATGATGTGAATGGCATTGTCCTTTTCTTCAAACTTCTCCACGATGACCTCTACAGAGTAGGGAATCTCCTTCTCGTAGAGCATCAGTATCTTCTCGCGGATAATCTCTGTGACGAAGAATCGTGCAGGCTTGTCGGTGAGAGCATCCTTGCCGAAAAACGGTGGATTCTCAGGCAACAGATCGACGATACGACTCATCAGATTGGCCACATTGAAATTCTCCTTGGCTGATACGGGGAAAATCTCAGCTTTGGGCAGCAGGGCCTGCCACTTCTCGGTGAGCTCTTCGAGCTGCACCTGCACCTTGACAAGATCAATCTTATTTATAACCACTATCACCGGTATCTTCTCCTTGGCTACCTTGGCGAGAAAATCGGCATTTTTCGAAGGGTCCTCCACCACATCGGTGACATAGAGTAGTACATCTGCATCCACGAGCGCACCCTCGCTGAAGTTGAGCATACTCTCCTGAAGCTTATATTTGGGCGAGAGCACACCTGGTGTATCGGAGAATACTATCTGATAGTCGGGCGCATTGACAATACCCATGATGCGGTGGCGCGTGGTCTGGGCCTTTGAGGTGATTATACTGATACGCTCGCCGACAAGAAGATTGGTGAGCGTTGATTTACCGACATTAGGATTACCGACTATATTGACAAAGCCGGCCTTATGAGTAGGGGTAAGTTCCTGTTCCATATATGTAGAATTGAATGATTTAAATCGTTGACGGTGTAGTACGCGACAGCGCGGTATACTATATAAACAAAAATAGCACCTGAAAAGATGCTATTAATGTAAAAAAATATCATGAGTATGCCGGGAAGTGCCTCCCGACAGCATTCAGAGGTCCCAGATGATATAGAGAGCACCCCATGTGAAACCTGCGCCGAAAGCTGTCAGCACGATGCGGTCGCCCTTCTTGAGCTGATTCTTATACTCGTCGAGACACAGAGGGATGGAAGCAGCCGACGTATTGCCGTACTTCTCGATATTCACCAACACCTTGGAGGGATCGATACCAAGACGGCCACCGACAGCCTCGATGATGCGGAGATTGGCCTGATGGGAACAGAACCAATCGATGTTGTCGCAGGTGAGGTTATTGCGCTCCATGACTTCCTGAGTCGATTCGAGCATATCGGTGACAGCATTCTTATAGACATTGCGGCCATCCTGAATTACGAAGTGCTGCTGGGCATCGACAGTCTCGTGAGAGGCGGGCAGAGCCGAACCACCGGCAGGCATCCACAGATGCTCCTTGCCCTCGCCGTCGACATAGAACACACCGTCCATAATACCGACTTCATCCTCGGTAGGCTCAAGCAACATTGCTCCGGCTCCGTCGCCGAAGAGCGGGCAAGTGGCACGATCGGTATAGTTGGTCATCGACGACATCTTCTCGGCTGCCACGACAATCACTTTCTTGCGGAGGCCCGAGCGTATATAGGCCGAGCCGTCCTGAAGAGCCACGAGAAATCCGGCACAAGCGGCCTGAATATCATAGCCATAACACTTTGTCAGGCCCGAGTCGTGAGCGATAATCGAAGCCGTGGACGGGAAACGGTAGTCGGGATTAGTGGTTGCACAGATGAGGAGATCGATTTCCTCGGGCTTTGTACCTGTCGATTCGAGCAGCTGCTTGACACACTGGACACCCATATAGGAAGAAGCCTTGGAGGGGTCTTTAAGTATGCGGCGCTCCTTGATTCCGACACGGGTAGTGATCCACTCGTCGTTGGTGTCTACCATCTTTGAGAGCATCTCGTTATCGAGAATATCGTCGGGAGCCCATGAGGCGATGCCGGCTATGCGGGCGTGTAACATTGTAGTCTCTGTTGTTTGGTTTAAGTTCTAAAAAAATAGCCTGCGTGCCGCCGGGCACCACAGGCTAAGCTTTTGCTCTCGCCGCCGGTGGAGATACTGGAAATTTCGGCGAGATTCCGAGATCAGACAGCGGCAGTCTTCTCGATCACGATGCGGCCGCGGTAGTATCCGCATTCGCCACACACGGTGTGATAAAGGTGCCATGAACCGCAGTTGGGACACATTGCCAGAGTGGGGACAACGGCCTTGTCGTGAGTACGGCGCTTTGCGGTACGGGTCTTGGATTGCTTGCGTTTAGGATGTGCCATGACTTGTTTATATTGTTTTTCTTGTTACTATATTTGTTTCAGATATCACTGTAAGAAATCTCACTCTTCATTGCCGTCAGACTCGGGACGCAGCTTGCGTAACTCGTCCCAGCGGGGATCAGCAGGCGCGTCGCTCCCCTCGCTCTCCGATGCCGAGGCATCGATATTGTCCATCTCGTCGATAAGTGTATCCATGAGTTCGGTGTCTTCATCGTTACCTTTGACAGAACGATGCTTGCGCAACAAGGCACTCATGGCCCGGTTACACTTCCCGAGCGGGTGGACATGCTTAAGAGGTATAGCCAGAACCACACTGTCGTAAATCATGTAGGAGACATTGAGATTGCGGTCGCTCTCGGGAATGATGAGCATTTCGTCGGTCTCGTCATAGTCTTCTCCATACTTTACGGTGGTAGCGTAGGAGGGATTAATCTCTATCACAAGATCATCCAGACAACGGTCACACTGCAAAGTGACTGTGCCGGTAATCTCAAACGACAGCGAGTACATGTCATTCTTGTTGACAACAGTGAGCGTAACGTCGAGATTGGCGTCGCGCACATCGGTACTCTCCATGTTCTCGAAGAACTGTTTGTCAAGGTG
>CAMWUX010000151.1 GCA_947177605.1 uncultured Porphyromonadaceae bacterium | reverse complement strand
GAAGAAGGATCTGCATAAAGGCACAAACTCGCGCCAGAGCACCACGATAGTCGAAAGCACGGTGGCCACGTGGAGGGCGATGTCAAATTCAAGCGCCTCGGCGCCTTCGATGTTAATGCCGAGGATATCGCGGCATATTGCCAGATGGCCCGACGAACTTATAGGGAGATATTCGGCCAGGCCTTGCACAATGCCCAGAATCAGGGCGTCAATACTGTCCATGTGTGTGTGATTGGTATATGATGTGGATTATTTGCTCTCTTCGGTATCGGGGGCATCAGCGTCGGGCGTCTGCTTGCGCGAGGGCCACATGATACCGGCTCCCATCATTACGAAGCCGAGGAAAGCAACAGTCGGACCCACCACGATGCGGCGGGTGGAGAATATTTCGGGATTGAAGGAGCCGTCGTCGGTAGCACCGCCCGCCATCAGGGCAAAGCCAACCACAATCATCACTATGGCCACGGCCATGATGATGAAGTTGATCTTCTTCAAAGGCAGGGAGGCTGAAGGCTTTAACTGTGTCATATATTATGGTGGTAATTGAGAGTTTCGTTAGATTTCAAACATCTGGTCGTAGCTGCGGCGCAGGTATCGTGTGGCCGCCAGCCATGCGGCACCGGCGCAGAGCAGTGCGCCGAACGCAATCAGAGACACGGACACCACGGCAAACGCGCCCCATGGCAGCGCGTCTGCGACCGGAGGATAAGCGTCGGCCACCCACAGGCGGAAGCCGGCGAGAATAGCCGATGCCACTACACCCGACAGGGCTCCTTCCCACAGACCGCGCACCACGTAGGGGCGGCGGATGAAGCCGCGCGTAGCGCCCACATACAGGAGTGTGTTGAGCACCGTGCGCTTGGCATAGATCTCCATTCGCACGGTATTATTGATCAGCACGAGCGATATAAGCAGCATCGCGCCGGCCACGGCAAGCAGGATGATGAGAATCGAATTGAGGGTGGTATTGACATTGCGCGCCATCTCCGTGTGCACTTTCACATCGTAGACGGCCGGCAGCGCCGACAGGGCGGCGGCTACCGATTCAAGCGAGTCGGGATGCGAGTATTCGGGAGTGAGTGTAAGCTCATACTCCGGCTGGAAAGGGTTGATTTCAAGCAGTTCGCTATCGGCAAGTTGCTCAGCCCAGCGCTTGTTGACCTCCTCGGCGGAGGCAAATTGAGCTTCCGCTACCGTAGGCGACGTGCTGAGTATCTGCGCCAGAGAGTCGGCCGCACCGTCGGAGGCGAGTTCGTCGACGATCACCACCATGCCCACTCCGCTGCGGAGCTGACGCCCCACACGGTCCATCGTGACAGCCGTGAGCGCCACAAGGCCGAGAATGACCAGCACCAGCGATACGCTGACGATGGAAATAGTCTGAGAGCCACGCGAGTGACTGCGGCGGGGGCGATTCGACTTCATTTTCTAAAATGCACTAATTGGCGTAATTTCGCACAAAACTAATAAAAAGCGACGAGAGCGCAAAAATTATTTTTCACTGCGCTCGAAATAAGTATCGAGCACCTGACGCGCGGCCATGAACGAACTGAGGCGGTTGGCAAGCACGCGCTCCTCCTTCTCGGCAAGCATCGGAGCTATCACCGGATCGTCGTAGAAGTGGCGGCGAAGTTGCTCGTCGATAGTCTCATACATCCAGTAGCGGGCCTGACGCGAACGGCGCACATCGAAGTAGCCGTTGGCCTTGACGTGGGCGAAGTAGCGGTCTATCATGTCCCACACCTCGGGGATGCCGAGCTCGTAGTAGCCCGAGTAGGTCAGCACCTCGGGTTGCCACCCGCTCTCCGTCGGCGGAAAGAGATGCAGGGCGCTGCGAAACTGCGCCTGCGCCAGCTGCGCGCGATTGATGTTTTCACCATCGGCCTTGTTGATCACAATACCGTCGGCCATCTCCATTATACCGCGCTTGATACCCTGAAGTTCGTCGCCCGTGCCGGCAAGCTGAAGCAGCAGGAAGAAGTCGACCATCGAATGTACGGCTGTCTCACTCTGGCCCACGCCCACGGTCTCCACAAATATATTATTGTATCCGGCAGCCTCGCAGAGCACTATTGTCTCACGCGTCTTTCGCGCCACACCGCCGAGCGAACCGGCCGACGGGCTGGGGCGGATAAAAGCGTTGGGATGTATGGAGAGGCGTTCCATGCGTGTCTTGTCGCCGAGAATACTACCCTTGGTGCGCTCGCTCGACGGATCGATGGCGAGCACTGCGAGCTTACCGCCATCCCTGAGCACATGCAGGCCGAATACGTCGATCGACGTCGACTTGCCGGCACCCGGCACCCCGGTTATACCGATACGCCGCGAATTGCCGCTGTGAGGGAGGCACTTCTCGATTACCTCCTGAGCCACCGCCTGATGATCGGACGAGAGGCTCTCCACAAGTGTGACGGCGCGCGAAAGCATCGTCACATCACCGCGGAGTATTCCCTCCACCAGTTCCGACGCCGAAGGCATCGGCTGGCGGCGGTGACGGCGAAGATAGGGATTGACCGACGGGGGCTGAGCCACGCCGGAATTGACGGTCAGGCCGGTATATTCTGCTTGATTCTCCGGATGATCGTGTTGGCAGTGATGATGATTGTCCATAATCAGGGATTGATGTGCCCTACTACACGGAGAGTGAGGTTGGAATTATTAGGGCTGTTGGTTATAAGCGATATGCGTTCGTTGAGAAGATCGGTATCGGCAGGCAGGCGGCTCGGATCGAGCGTCACGGTCACCTCCTTCGACTTGCCGGGAGCTATGCTCTTAGGCACGGATGAGATCTTCAGGGCATCGCACGCCGAGTAGATGCGGCGTATGGATAGCGGACTCTTGCCGGCATTGCTGATCGAGAATTTGAGAGTGATCTTCCCACCCTCGCGGCTGACATCGGCAAAGTCGAGTTTGCCGGGATTGACACGTGCAAGCGGAGCATTGGCTCGCTGCTCTTCGGTCAGTCCCGAGAAGTCCTCGGTGATGATCATAGTGGTGGCGATAGTCACAGGATGCTCTTCTGCAGTGCCGCCGTCGGGTACGAGTATGAGCGAATCCGCCACGAGACCCCATTCGGGCACACGCGCCGTATAAGCCGTGAGCGACATTATGCCTTGTTCGCCGGGGGCGATCACTTCGGGCTGAAACACTACGTTGAATGCCTCCGGCTTCCGGCTCAGATATGGCCGCACACTGTCAGTACCGGCATTATACATCTCCACCGACGAGGCCAGTACATGGCCGCGGAATGTCTGTCCGAGGGGACATACATCGTGGTTGAGGCGCATCGACCCCACCGATACAGGGAAGCGGGTGTTGAGCGTCGAGGCCTGCCCTATCACGGTGCCTTTGACGTGTAGCGTCGTAGGGCTGTCGGTGGCATTGGTAGTCACCCTCACATGCTTGTTGAAGCGACCGGGACGGCCGTTAGGGTGATAGCTTACCGATATTTTTACCGTGTCGCCGGGAGCCACAGGCTTACGCGAATAGGTGGGACGCGTGCAGCCGCAGTTGGCGCGGGCATCGAGCACCACGAGACTGTCCGTGCCGGTATTCACTCCGAGAAACGTACAGGTCACCGGACCGAGTTCCTCCTTAAAAGCGCCGAAACTATGGACCGGATTGAGCCAGTTGACCGTAACCTCGGCCGAAAGCGACGACACCGCACACAGCAGCATCATCGCGAGCATATACATCGATCTAATCATATTATCAAGGGATTATTACGCCTGAAAATGTGAGCGACTGGCGTTTGCCGCCGGCATTGGTAGTCACCTTCACCTTACGCTTGAACTCACCCTGACGGCCGGTGGGATCGAAATGAATCGTAATCTTGCCCGACTTGCCGGGAGCGATAGGCTCTTTGGGATAAGAGGGGGTGGTGCATCCGCAACCGCCGTTGGACACCGACACGATCATCAGCGGAGCACTGCCGGTGTTGGTGAAATCTGTCTCTTAGAAAAATCTCCGCGCCCACGCGACCACTCTACATGTCGTAT
>CAMWUX010000150.1 GCA_947177605.1 uncultured Porphyromonadaceae bacterium | reverse complement strand
TTTTTTTTCAAGCAGACGACGGCATACTAGATGTAGAGAGGGCTCGTGGGCTCGTATATTTGTATAAGAGACAGCGCCTACCCTACAAAAATGAAAAAGACGACTATATGGTTGCTGACAATAATAATGGTAATTACCTTTACCAGCCTATTGTATATGCAGCTGATATATACAAAGAATGTCGTAGAGCTGCGCGACGAGCAGTTCACTCAGGGTGTGAAGAGAAGTCTCAACGCCGTATCTCACTCACTCGAACTCACCGAGACTAAGCAATATCTGCTCAACGATATGCTTCAGTCCGATATGCCGGTGATGGGGAGCAACTCTTTTACCGTAGTGATCGATGACGACGATGACGACGACAACGCCTTCAGTGCCATGTCACTGCTACCCGGCAAGTCGTGGCGCGAACGTATCCGCGACCAGTACACATATAAGCGAGCTCTTCTCGACGAAGTGGTGCTCAGCCTTATCAGTCAGTCCAATTCACTTCCTATCCAGGAGAGAGCGGATTCAGCATTGGTATCTGATATGCTTAAGACCGAACTGGCATCCAACGGTATCACGTTGCCATTCGAGTTTGCAGTGGTGAATCGCATGGGGGCGGTGGTATACAAGACCCACAACTATAATACTGCACTCGACAACGATGGCAATACGTTCGTACAGGCTCTGTTTCCAAGCGATTCTCGTGCACGTGTCAACTATCTCAAGGTCTATTTCCCCGACAAGCGCGACTACCTGATTCACTCGATAAAGGTGATCATACCATCGATGATTCTTACCGTAATATTGCTCGTGATGTTTATCTACACCATCATCGTGGCCTTTCGTCAGAAGAAACTTACGGAGATGAAAAATGATTTCATCAATAATATGACTCACGAGTTCAAGACTCCGATATCGAGTATATCGCTTGCAGCCCAGATGCTCAACGATAATAGCGTGAGGAAATCGCCCAAGATGCTCGAGCATATATCAGGTGTGATCAACGATGAGACGAAACGTCTGCGCTTCCAGGTGGAGAAGGTGCTTCAGATGTCGATGTTCAACAATCAGAAAGCCACTCTGCGACTACAGGAGGTAGATGCCAACAGTGTGATACAAGGTATCATCAATACCTTCAAGCTGAAAGTAGAGCGGTATGGCGGTCAACTCAATGCCCGCCTCGATGCCGAGGATGCCATAATCGCCGTGGACGAGATGCACTTCACCAACGTGATATTCAATCTGCTCGATAATGCTGTGAAATACCGCGACGAAGAGCGTCCACTGCAACTGACCGTATCGACGGCCGACGTATCGGATTCGCATCTGCAGATCGTGATATCCGACAACGGTATCGGTATCCGGAAAGATGACTTGAAACGGATATTCGACAAATTCTATCGCGTGTCGACCGGCAACCGCCACGACGTAAAAGGCTTCGGCCTCGGTCTGGCCTATGTAAAGAAGATGGTCAACGAATTCGGCGGCGATATCAACGCCGAAAGCGAACTTGGGAAAGAAACAAAATTTATAATAAAATTACCACTAACTAAAATTTAAACAATTATGGAAGATCGTTTGCGTATATTATTATGCGAGGATGACGAAAACCTCGGAATGCTGCTTAGGGAATACCTGCAGGCAAAGGGCTACAATGCCGATTTATTTGCCGATGGTGAGAGTGGTTACAAAGCCTTCCTGAAAGGCAAGTACGATCTGTGTGTGCTCGACGTGATGATGCCTAAGAAAGACGGATTCGCGCTGGCACAGGAGATACGCACCGTCAATTCGGACGTACCCATCATTTTCCTTACAGCCAAATCACTGAAAGAAGATATTCTCGAAGGCTTCAAAATTGGTGCTGACGACTACATCACTAAACCATTCTCGATGGAGGAGTTGGTGTTCAGAATTGAAGCTATCCTGCGCCGTGCCCGTGGCAAGAAAGGCAAGGAGATCACTATGTACCGTATCGGTAAATTCACATTCGATACACAGAAGCAGGTGCTTATGATCGACGACAAGGTGACCAAGCTCACCACCAAGGAGTCGGAACTGCTGAGCCTTCTCTGCGCGCATGTCAATGAAATTCTTGAGCGTAATTATGCCCTCAAGACCATCTGGATCGATGATAATTACTTCAATGCCCGTAGTATGGACGTATATATCACCAAGCTGCGCAAGCACCTTCGTGAAGATCCGTCGATCGAGATCATCAATATCCATGGCAAAGGCTACAAGCTTATCGCTCCCGAGCCTGATTCGGCCAACTAAACTGACTTAAATCGCGACGACCCGCCTGACTAATGTTGGGCGGTCGTTCTTTTTTTTGTAGCTTTGTATGTCGAAAACCAAAAGAAACGCAATCCCTCTCTTCAAGCATACAGATGAAAAAGATAATCGATTTTGAAGTACGCGAGAATAGCCCGCTGTCGCGGAGCGCTTGCCTGCTTAAACTTTCTCCGGCCGACGGATCTCCGTTACCCGAATGTCGACCCGGTCAGTTTGTGGAAGTGAAGATACCTGCAGGTGCCGACGTATTGTTGCGCAGACCCATCAGTATAAACTATGTAGATACGGTGGCCAATGAGCTTTGGCTGTTGGTGCGAGCCGCCGGACGCGGTACGGATGTACTGTGCGGTATGCCGGCCGGCAGCCGCTTGAATATAGTGATGCCCCTCGGCAACGGCTTTTCGATTCCTCTGGCCGGTACATCGCCACGACTTCTGCTCGTAGGCGGCGGCGTAGGTGTGGCCCCGCTCCTACACCTCGGTCACGAGTTGCGCGATGCCGGTTTTGCACCACACTTCCTTCTCGGAGCCCGTACGGAGGATGAACTCCTCGAGCGCCGACTATTTGAGGCTTTAGGGGAGGTGAGTATATCTACCGACGATGGCTCTTGCGGAGTGAAAGGCGTAGTTACCGATCATGATGTATGGGAATCGCCATTCGATATGGTATACTGTTGCGGTCCCGCTCCGATGATGAAGGCCGTAGCGCGGAAGTCGCGCGAAAAGGGAATCGCCTGCGAGGTGTCGCTCGAAAATATGATGGCTTGCGGCCTGGGCGCGTGTCTATGCTGCGTGGAGCCTACTGTGAAAGGAAATGTATGTGTATGTACCGACGGACCGGTATTTAATATCGATAGTTTGCTATGGTAGATCTTAAAGTTAATATTGGAGAACTGGAGCTTAAGAATCCGGTGCTCACCGCCTCAGGTACCTTCGGCTTTGGTGAGGAATTTGCTGATTTTGTTGACCTCAACCGTCTTGGTGGAGTGATAGTGAAAGGTACCACGCTCGAACCGCGACAAGGTAACGACTATCCGCGTATGGCCGAGACACCATCCGGTATGCTTAATGCCGTAGGCCTGCAGAACAAGGGCGTGGATTATTTCATCGACACCATCTATCCCCGTCTTAAGGAGTATCCGCAGATGGAGACGATAGTCAATGTATCCGGATCGCGTATAGAAGACTATGCGGAGGTGTGCCGTCGGCTCAATGAGCGGACCGACATACGTGCCGTCGAAATCAATATCTCATGCCCCAACGTGAAGCAGGGCGGTATGGCGTTCGGCACCACCACGGCCGGCGCTGCGGCAGTGACCAAGGCCGTACGTGCTGCGTTTGACAAGACTTTGATTATAAAGCTATCACCCAACGTGACCGATATCACCGAGATCGCGCGTGCTGTTGAAGCTGAAGGCGCAGATGCAGTGTCTATGATCAATACTCTGATGGGTATGGCCGTGGATGTAGAGCGTCGCAGGCCGAAGTTGAGCACCGTGACCGGTGGACTTTCCGGTCCCGCAGTGCGTCCGGTAGCCGTGCGTATGGTGTGGCAGACCTACAAAGCCGTAAAGATTCCGATAATCGGCCTCGGCGGTATAATGACGGCCAATGATGCGCTTGAATTTATAATGGCAGGAGCCACTGCTGTGCAGATCGGTACAGCCAATTTCGTAGATCCGGCCGTAACGGAGAAGGTCGTAGACGGTCTGGCCGAATAT